>NZ_CAXUBY010000025.1:0-43019 GCF_964249515.1 Eubacterium sp. 3_1_31 | reverse complement strand
ATGAAGCGAAAGTTTCATGTACGGTGTGAAGCGGGGGAAAACTTGGAGATAACATCAAAGAGTTACCTATCGCTATCAAAGGGACGCACCGGACAGCGGATTGCAAGGAACAGCCGCGTTACCGGCTGCAAACAAAAGGACTTAATCGGTATTCCCTGGCTCTTGGCGTTTTCCCTACGGGAACAGGGGTGGTATCTACGGAGCGATATTATATGGCAAAAACAAAATCCTATGCCGGAAAGCTGCAAAGACCGCCCGACCCGCTGCTATGAACATATCTTCCTGCTTTCAAAGGAAAAGAAATATTACTATGACGCTGCCGCCATTGCAGAACCCTTAGCACCTACTACCGCAGAACGGTATCGCAGAGCGCGCAGCACCAACAGCAAATACACACAGGAAATACCCGGACAAGGAAAGGTGCAGGGACTAAACCGACCGCGGGACGGTGGCTACTATGACGACGCGCTCATGCCGACCACGCGGAACAAGCGGGACGTGTGGCTGATTAACACTGTCCCATATAAAGGGGCGCATTTTGCAGCTTTTCCCCCGAAATTAGCGGAAACCTGTATCTTGGCGGGCTGTCCCAAAGGTGGGATTGTCATAGACCCGTTTTTCGGAAGCGGAACCACAGGATTTGCAGCAAAAAGCCTTGACCGCCATTATATCGGGATTGAATTAAATGCAGAATATTGCGCCCTTGCGAGGGCGCGGATTGGAGGTGCAGGACTATCAAGCAATTAAAACCACGCGATAAAATCACACAGAAAATGACCCGCGACGGGCTTATCGAGGTAAACGAAACACAGCAGACCGCCGAGCGTATCAGCAGCCGGGAAGCAGACAGCGACTTTTCACAGCCGGACAGTGCCGCAGCGGAACGCGTCATAGAACATCTTGACGCAGCACATACCCGAAAAGCAAACAAAAAGGAAGTCAAAAAAGAGCAGGAAGCTACTGCTTTGCGTACTTCCACTTCCCGCTTACAGTTTACCGAGGAAGAACGGGCAACGCCGGAACTGGAAACTTACATCAAAAAATCGGAAAAAGCCGCTGACCGACTGGACGCAGCAAAGGCAGCTATCCCAAAGCAAAAGAAACTGGTTAAGGAGCGCACCTTTGACGAAGCCGCAGGAAAGGCAAAGACCCGCCTGCACTTTGAGGAACAGGAAAAGCCGATACCCGGCGGCAAAGCCCACAGCAACCCGTTATCCCGCCCCGCGCAGGAAGCGGGTATTTTTGTTCACAACAAAATCCACAGCGTCGAGAAAGACAATTCCGGCGCGGAGGGCGCGCACAAATCGGAGGAACTTGCCGAGCGCGGCGCAAGGTACGGGACAAGGAAATTCAAACAGGGCTACCGCAGCCATAAGCTGAAACCCTACCGGGAAGCAGCAAAGGCAGAAAAGGCAGCGTTCAAGGCAAATGTGAACTTCCAGTATCACAAAGTCTTGCAGGAAAATCCTCAGCTTACAAGCAATCCCTTTTCCCGGTTTATGCAGAAACAAAAAATCAAACGCCAGTATGCAAAAACTGTAAAGAAAGGCGGTGCAGCCACCGCCAAAGCAACCGCCGGAGCGTCACAGACAGCAGCAAAGAAAGCGGCTGCCTTTGTAGGGCGACACCCGGCGGGCGTGATAATCGCTATCGCCGCGCTGCTTCTGTTCATCATGGTATCAGTAGGGCTTTCCTCTTGTGGGGCAATGTTTTCCGGCAGCATGAACAGCGTGTTAGGGACTTCCTACACGTCCGAGGACAGCGACCTTGTGGCAACGGAACAGAGCTATGCTGCAATGGAAAACGAACTGCAAAGTGAGATTGACAATATCGAAACCACCCACAGCGGCTATGATGAATACCGCTATGACCTTGACACTATCGGGCATAACCCACACGAACTTGCGTCTTATCTGACCGCCCTTTTACAGAGCTACACCCCACAGAGCGCACAGGCAGAGCTAAAACGGCTGTTCGGCTTACAGTACACCTTGACGCTGACGGAAGAAATCGAGATACGCACCACCACCGACGAGGAGGGCAACGAGGAAGAATACGAATACCGTATCTTGAACGTGAAGCTGACAAACAAGCCGATTGCTTCCCTTGCGGAAGAACTGCTGAACCCACAGCAGTTTGAAATGTTCAAAGTGTACTTACAGACACAGGGCAACAAACCGTTGATTTTTGGCGGCGGCTCTCCCGACGGCAGCCCCTCCGAGGATTTAAGCGGCGTGGAGTTTGTAAACGGCACACGTCCCGGAAACCCGGAGTTTATGGAGCTTGCAAAACAGCAAGTCGGAAACGTGGGCGGTTATCCCTATTGGAGTTGGTATGGCTTTAACAGCCGCGTGGAATGGTGCGCCTGCTTTGTGTCATGGTGCTACAATCAAGCCGGAAAAAGCGAACCCCGCTTTGCAGGCTGCGAATGGCAGGGCGTTCCTTGGTTCCAGTCAAGGGGACAATGGGGCGCGCGGGGCTATGAGAATATCGCACCGGGCGACGCTATCTTTTTCGATTGGGATTTAGACGGTGTTGCAGACCATGTGGGGCTTGTGCTTGGCAGGGACGGAAGCCGCGTCTATACCGTTGAGGGCAATTCCGGCGACGCCTGCAAGATAAAGAGCTATGACCTTAACTATCAATGTATCAAAGGCTATGGGCTGATGAACTGGTAAAGCAGCCCCAAAAAGAAAGGAGAAATGACCTATGGCAAACAATAAAATCGACCGTATCAATAAGGAAATCGCAAAGACCCGCGAGAAAATCACAGAGTATCAGAACAAGTTAAAAGGACTGGAAGCGCAGAAAACCGAAGCGGAAAACCTTGAAATCGTGCAGCTTGTACGAGCTATGCGTCTGACCCCGCAGGAACTGAACGCTATGCTGTCCGGCAGCGGTATTCCCGGCATGAACGCCGCACACGCTACCGAAGCGGCAGACTACGAAGAACAGGAGGAAAATGCAGATGAAGAATAAACTGAAAAAGACCATGACTGCCCTTTGTGCCGCCCTTATCCTTATGGGCGGTTTTTCTGTCCCTGCCTATGCACAGGGCGCAGCCACAGAGCCGCCCGCAGGGGACGCGACCAACGACAGCAACGTAGTTGTGGAGGAAAAAGAGGAAACGCCGCCCCTTACCCCAAAGGGAAACGCAACACTGGTTGACGATTACGGCGGCAATAAGCAGCTTATCACTGTTACCACCAAAGGCGGCAACTATTTCTATATCCTCATTGACCGCGCCGCCGAGGGCGAACAGACCGTACATTTCCTAAATCAAGTGGACGAAGCCGACCTTATGGCACTGACCGAAAACGGCGAAGCTGCCAAAAAGCCGGAAATCTGTAACTGTACGGAGAAATGCGAAGCCGGAAAGGTAAACACGTCCTGCCCGGTATGTGTTACCAGTATGACAGGCTGCACAGGCAAAGAACCTACCCCAACACCAACCGAGCAGCCGGAAGAACCGAAAGGAAAAGGCGGCAATCCCGGTGTGGTGCTTGCCTTAGTCCTCTTTGCCCTGCTTGGTGGCGGCGCAGCGTTCTACTACTTTAAGTTTCTAAAGCCGAAGCAGAATGTAAAGGGCGATACCGACCTTGAAGATTTTGAATTTGAGGACTACGACGAGGACGAGCCGGAAGCAGATACCGGGGAAACTCCCGAAGATGAAGAAACGGAGGAAGAAACCCTATGACCCTGTTTACCGACAATCCCTTTGAAAAGATGATGATACAGAAACCGAACGGGCGGCGTGATAATGCTCCGCCTGTTCCTTATCCCCCGGCTTGCGCTTCCTGCCCTTACAAGGGACAGTCCCCTTGTGTTGGGTATTGCATTAGAAAGATTGAAGCAAAACGACAGCCGGAACGATAAAAAGATGTACTTTCGAAATGGAATATGATATAATTGTTCCAACCATAGGAAATGATAGAGTTAAACAAATTTTTAGAGTAAGCAAAGGAGATAAAAATATGTTACCCATTTCTGATATTCTTATTCGCTCAATAAGTGGATATGTGTTTATAGTTCCAGTTTTTATATTGTATTTCTTATACCTTAAAAAATCAGGAAGAAAGCAAAGCCTTCTCCATATTACTGCTGTATTTTTATTCTATTATTATCTTTTCGGGATTTTGACCGTAACAGGTATTGGTTATACAAGCACAATATCATTTCGTCCGAGGATTTCTCTGATTCCGTTTCTCGGTATGATAAGTGGACCAATAGATACCATACTGAATGTTGTTTTATTTGTTCCTTTTGGATTTTTTCTGCCGTTGCTGTATAAGAAATATCATCACATAAAGACTGTTGTATTAACTGGTTTTCTGTTCTCTTTATCTGTTGAAATTGTTCAGATGTTTGGTTGGGGTTCAACAGATATAAATGACCTTATTACAAATACAGTTGGAGTCTGTTTAGGATATTTGGTTTATTATTTGCTATCAAAAGTCTTGCCTAATAATTTAAGAAAACAATTTCAATCTGAGAATGTCAATGATATGGTCGAAGTGCCTTTGTTTGCAATTTACACATTTATAATCATGGTTACAGTTCAACCTTGGGTAATCCATAGTTTACTCAATATTGGATAAATTTTAGTTTTGTCAAATCATTTTACTATTTCATATCGCACAATTTTATACAATCACTTGTAGGAGCAATCGAAAAATCGGTTGCTCTTTTCTTTTACCCGAAAGGAGGATTTTTATTTGATTTTAGTTATCGCAGAAAAGCCCAGTGTGGCGCAGACAATCGCTGCCGTACTTGGGGCAAAGGAAAAGAAAGACGGATTTCTCACAGGAAGCGGCTATATCGTTTCTTGGTGTGTGGGACATTTGGTAGGGCTTGCGGAAGCTGCCGCTTACGGGGAGCAGTATAAAAAGTGGAGCTATGACAGCTTACCGATTTTGCCGCAGGAATGGAAATACACCGTTTCCGCTGACAAGGAAAAGCAATTCAAAACCTTAAAGGAGCTTATGCACCGGGCAGACGTTTCCGAAGTCGTCAATGCCTGCGACGCAGGGCGCGAGGGAGAACTCATTTTCCGTTTTGTCTATGAAATGGCAGGCTGCAAGAAACCTATGCGCCGCCTTTGGATTTCTTCTATGGAGGACAGCGCAATCAAAGAGGGCTTTTCCTGTCTGAAGAACGGCAGGGATTATGACCCTCTCTTTGCTTCCGCATTATGCAGGGCAAAAGCAGACTGGCTAATCGGTATCAATGCCACCCGCCTTTTTTCTGTCCTTTACAATCATACCTTGAACGTGGGGCGCGTACAGACCCCGACCTTAAAAATGCTTGTTGACCGGGACGCAGCGATTACCACTTTCAAGAAAGAAAAATACTACCATGTACGCCTTGCATTATCCGGCGCGGAAGCTGCAAGTGAACGAATTTCAAATAAGGCAGAAGCCGACGCATTAAAAACGACTTGCGAAGCGTCGCGGGCAGTATGTACTTCCCTTGTGAAAGAGAAAAAGACCGCAGCTCCGCCGAAGCTCTTTGACCTTACTTCTTTACAGAGGGAAGCAAACCGCCTGTTCGGATATACGGCAAAACAGACCCTTGACCTTGCACAAGCCTTGTATGAAAAGCGTTTGCTTACTTATCCGAGAACAGACAGCGCATTTCTGACCGACGACATGGGCGACACAGCGGCGGGCATTATCAAGCTGCTTTGTGGGAAGTTTTCCTTTATGGCGGGAAAAGACTTCACGCCGGAACTTGGAAAGGTGCTGAACAGTAAAAAGGTATCAGACCACCATGCCATTATCCCAACTATGGAGCTTGCAAAGACCGACCTTGCCGCGCTGCCGGAAAGCGAAAGGAATATCCTTACCCTTTCCGGGGCGCGTCTACTTATGGCGACCGCTGCACCGCATACCTTTGAAGCGGTTACGGCAGTCTTTGAATGTGCCGGACAGTCCTTTACCGCAAGGGGAAAAACGGTGCTGTCCGACGGGTGGAAAGAGATTGACCGAAGATACAGGGCAGCCTTAAAGAACAAGCCCGAAACGGACGACGCAGACAGCGACACAGAAAAGACCCTGCCGCCGTTTACCGAGGGACAAACCTTTGACAATCCGGCTGCAACGGTAACGGAGCATGACACAACACCGCCAAAGCCCCACAACGAAGCGTCGCTCCTTTCTGCTATGGAACGCGCCGGAAGTGAGGACACCGACCCGGACGCAGAACGCAAAGGGCTTGGAACTCCCGCCACCCGCGCCGCTGTCATTGAAAAACTGGTAAAGGGCGGCTTTGTGGAACGAAAAGGCAAGCAGCTACTTCCCACAAAAGACGGTATCAACCTTGTGTGCGTCCTGCCGGACACCTTGACAAGCCCGCAGCTTACCGCAGAATGGGAAAACAATCTGACGCAGATTGCAAAAGGCAAGGCAGACCCCGCCGCATTTATGGAGGGTATCGAGAATATGGCGCGGGAACTGGTAAAGACCTATCCGTTTCTTTCTGATGATAAAGCGCAGATGTTCAAGCCGGAACGGGAAGCGTTGGGAAGCTGCCCCCGCTGCGGTTCTCCTGTCTATGAGGGAAAGAAAAACTACTATTGCAGCAACAAAGAATGTATCTTTACCATGTGGAAAAATGACCGTTTCTTTGAAGAACGAAAAGTAACCTTTACCCCGAAGATTGCCGCTGCACTCTTAAAATCCGGCAAGGTAAATGTGAAAAAGCTCTATTCCCCAAAGACAGGCAAAACCTACAACGGAACTATCGTATTGGCTGATACGGGCGGGAGATATGTCAACTACCGCATTGAACTGCCGAAGAAAAAATAACTGAATAGCAAGCATAGGAAAAGAGTACCCTTTTCCGTAAAATCCCTGCTTTCTCTACCGAGAACGGCGGGGATTTTTGCTTGTTGGGAAGTTTCCCAAACCCTCTGAAACCGAAGAAAGGAGGTTACACATGGCAAGTTTACGGGACACCGTAAAGGACTATCAAGAAGAATTAAGGGACGGTATCGCTTGGGTGGCGTTTTGGAAAACGGGACGCTCTTGGAACGCAGAATATTTCCACCTTGAAATGAGCGATATTCTCTACCCGGAGGACAGAAGCCGCATGGAAGAAATCAAACAGGCTGACCCTGCCGCCGTTGTGGTAAACGGCTATTACTCCGGCTATCTTGGCGAGGATAGGAACCTTGACGAGCTGACCGCCGGGGTGCGCCGCCACTACGAAAACGGATATAGCAATATCGGGGAATTTATCGAAGCCCACGACGACAGGCTGCCGCCGGAGCTTATCGAGGAAGCAAGAGCCGCCGCCCACGCTGCGGGGCTGCCTTTCTCTGAAAAAGCCTACCGGGACGGCGAAGAACCCGACCCCTATCTATTTGACGGGAGCATGAGCATGGAGGACTACGAGCTTATGCACCGCATGATTGAGAAAGAAAGGAGCGAACACATGGAACAACCGATTTTAAGCGGGTATCTTTCTAATCTTGGAAAGTACACCGAGGGCAGACCTGCGGGCGAATGGGTATCATTCCCCACGACTGCCGAGCATTTGAAAGAAGTCTTTGACCGTATCGGCATAGACGGCAAAAACTACGGGGAGCTGCATATCACAGAATACCAGTCCTCTATTGCGGGACTGGCAGGAAAATTGACCGAGCTTGAAAGCCTTGACGAGCTGAACTATTTGAGCGAACTTTTGAAAATGCAGTTTGACGACGACAGGGAAAAATTTGTTGCAGCTATGGCATACGGCGACCATACAAGGGACTTGCAGGACATTATCAACCTTGCACAAAACCTTGATTGTTACTGGCTTTATCCGTCCGTACAGAGTGAGGAAGATTACGGGCATTATCTGATTGAAGAACTGGACGAGTTGGAGCTGCCCGAAGAAGCAAAAAAATATTTCATGTATGAGGAATACGGGCGGGACGCTGCTATCAATGACGGGGGCAGATTTACCGAGCAGGGCTATATCTACAATAACCGTAATACCTTTACAGAATGGTATGACGGGCGCGACGTGCCGGAGGAATACCGGGTAACGCCGCAGCCGCCAGTACAGGAAAAGGAACAGGCAGACCTTGACGCTTCCGCAGCTATACCGACCACCGCCACAGAGCAGCCCCCGGTTCTCCCGATTATCCTATCTTCTGAAAAGCCCGCTGACAAGATGAAAGAGATTACCGACCGACTGGAACAGGGGATTTTAGGACTGTATGAAAGCGACCGTTACGCCGACTATCTGCGTACTATGTCAAAATTCCATGATTACAGCCTTAACAATACAATCCTTATCGCCATGCAGGGCGGCAATCTTGTGAAAGGCTATAAACAATGGGAAAAGGAATTTGACCGCCATGTAAAGCCGGGAGAAAAAGCTATCAAGATACTTGCGCCGTCCCCGTTTACCGTTAAGAAACAGGTGGAAAAAATCGACCCGGACACCCAAAAGCCTGTTTTCGATAAGGACGGGAAACCTGTTACCGAGGAAAAGGAAATCAAGATACCCGCCTTTCGTGTGGTATCTGTCTTTGATATTTCACAGACCGAGGGAAAGGAGCTTCCTGCCCTTACCTATGAGCTGACGGGCAACGTGGAACAATACAAGGATTTTTTCGCTGCCCTTGAAAAGACTTCTCCCTTTGCTATGGGATTTGAAGCACTAAGCGGCGGCGTAAAAGGACGCTGCAATTATGAGGAAAAGCGTATCATCATCAACGAGGGCATGGACGAATTGCAGAATATCAAGACCGCAATCCATGAAATCGCCCACGCCACGCTGCATGATACTGCCCTTGCTATGCCGGAACGCCCCGACCGCCGTACCCGCGAGGTACAGGCGGAAAGCGTCGCCTATGCTGTCTGCCAACATTACGGGCTTGATACGTCGGACTATTCTTTTGGATATATCGCCGGGTGGAGCAGCGGAAAAGAACTTGCAGAACTGAAAGGCTCTCTTGAAACAATCCGCAGCACCGCCGCAAATCTGATTGATACCATAGACGGACATTTTGCAGCAATCCAAAAGGCACAGGATAAGGAACAGACCACCGAACAGGCGCAGCCCGCACAGGAAGCTACCAAACAGCCCGAAGCAGAAGCCGCCACGCCGGAGCTTCCCGAAGAAACAGCCCCGGTACAGGAAAAAGAAACACAGCCGGAACAGGCTGCACCCGCCGCCCCTTATTATCCTATCAATGAAGCTGCCGCCAAACGTGCAAAGGATATGAACAGCTTTTCCGATTATAAGCAAGGCAGCGCGACGGCTGAATACAGGCATTATGTAGATGAAGCCGTACAAATCGCAGAAAGGCAAAAACAGCGGGTAGACCCGATGTACCATGAGAAAATCGACAGCCTGCTTGACACCTATGCCCGGAAACTGGCGGCGAACATGAATAAAGGCTATGAGATTGACGCGCGTGTTCCCTCTATCCTGATTGCGGGCGGCTCTAACTTCCCCACAAGGAAGAAAGAAAAGCAGAACGCAGCCCGCGACAGCAATTACCGGGAATGGCAGGACATACAAGGGCTTCTTGATAAAATCCGCAGTACCGGCATGGGCGGTATCAGCGCAGACGACCCGCAGGCAGTACAGAAGTTAGAAAAGAAACTGGAAAGCCTTGAAAAATCACAGGAAACCATGAAAGCCGTAAACGCCTATTACCGTAAGCATAAGACCCTTGACGGCTGCCCGCATTTACCGCCGGAGGAACTGGAAAAACTGAAAGCAGACATGGCGAGCAGTTGGCATTTGGAGGACAAGCCATTTGCGACTTGGGCGTTATCCAACAACAGTGCAGAAATCCGGCGCGTGAAAGACCGTATCAAATCTCTTTCACAGCAAAAAGAAATCGGTTTTGTGGGTTGGAAATTTGACGGCGGCAAGGTGGAAGCAAACACCGAAGCGAACCGACTGCAAATCTTCTTTGAGGATAAGCCGGACGAAGCCACGCGGGAAGCCCTAAAAAGTAATGGCTTCCGTTGGTCGCCCAAAGCAGGGGCATGGCAGCGGCAGCTTACCAGTAACGCCTATTATGCGGCTGATTATGTCAAGGCGATTGTACCCCTTACGGGGGAAAAGCCTACCGAGTTACAACGGGCGCATATCCGGGCGCAAAAGGTAGATGCACAGGAGCAGCCGGAACAGGAAGCCCCACAGGACAAAGACACCTTTTCCATTTATCAGATAAAAGGCGGGGACGAAACAAGAGATTTGCGCTTTGAACCTTACGACCGTCTGACTGCCACAGGACACCGGGTAGACGCGAAAAACTATACACTTGTCTATTCCGCAGAGCTTACGCCGGGGACTTCCCTTGAAGATATTTACACCCGCTTTAATATCGACCACCCGAAAGATTTTAAGGGACACAGCCTTTCCGTTTCCGACGTGGTGGTGCTTCATCAGAACGGGCAGGACACCGCCCACTATGTAGACAGCTTCGGTTATAAGGAAGTGCCGGAGTTTTTCAAGGAGCAGGAAAATGCCCTCATTCCCGCCGACTTGGAAACGGGCGAAACAATCAAAACACCGAGAGGGACTTTCTATGTAACCGCCATGAGCCGCGAGCAAATGGAAGCTGCCGGATATGGATTGCACCACCAGTCCGACGACGGAAAATATCTGATTATGGGGAACGGCACTAGGGCTTTTGCTGTTCCCGTTCAGCCAGAGAACTATCTGAAAGCTGCCGAGCAGACCACAGAGCAAAACTACAACATGATTGACGGGCAGATAAACAACACCCCGACTACCGCAGAACTGGAAGCAAAGGTAAAGGCAGGAGAAACCATTTCCCTTGTTGACCTTGCGGAAGCTGTCAAGGCTGACAAGGAACGCGGCAAGGCAGCAAAAACGGAAAAGAAGCCCTCTATCCGGGCGCAGCTTAGAGCAGACAAAGAAAAAACCGCACAGAAAAAAGCGGCAAAATCAAAAAATCACGAATTGGAGGTATGAGCATGATTAGACTGACCGTTGAAGAAACAAACCTGTTGAGCATTTACAATGAGGGCGGTAAGCGCGGGCTTATGGAGAACATCAACGCTGCGCTGCCGTTTATGGACGAGGATATGCGGGAACTGGCGAAGCGCACCCTTGCGAAAATTGCACCTCTGACAGAAAATGAGTATACGGAGCTTGCCATTTTCGCCGCTGATGAGGTATGACCGGGCTAAAGCGGCTTACGCCGCCCCAAAGCCGGAAAGTCAACAGCCTTGTAAAAAAGGAGTGCTGCAACTGCGATAACGGACACTGTATTTTACTGGACGACGGGGAGGAATGTGTCTGCCCGCAGCTTATTTCCTATTCTCTTCTATGCAAATGGTTTCAGACCGCCGTACTTCCCTTTGATAAGCTGCTGTATGCAGAGCTTTTCAAGACCGAGGATAAAAAGCGTTGTACCGAGTGCGGAGCTTCTTTTGCGTCCACCTCTAACAGCGTCAAATACTGCCCGGACTGCCGGAAGCGTATTACCCGCAGACAGGCAGCGGAGCGCATGAGGAAACGACGCGCCCTTGTTACGCAGTAGGGGCAAAAAAAGCCTTGATTTACAGGGCTTTCCGGGTGTGAAAATGACGCGGCAAGGGTTTTATACCTTTTCCCTCAAAAATGGCGTTCTACTGCGTAACATTTTATCGCTGTACCCATAAGAAAGCCGGGGCGCGGATAGTCTTTACCGACTGTCTGCGTCCCGGCTTTTAAAACTTCAAAACCACTTTGTTTTTTCATCTCTGAATTGTGGCATATCATTTTGGGCGTATGGATTATAGGTATTGAGATTACAACCAAATTCTTTCAACTCCATTATTTTGTTATTTTCCGTCCATACTATTAAAGAAATTCCGTCAAATTCTTCAATATTACCATTATTCATTTTGTTTTTGAAATACCATTCTACAATAGTTTGATTTTCCTTATGAAAAAATTGTTTAATATCCCACACTAAGACTTTTCCACGAGTATTCCATTCATCAAACCAATGTTTTACTGTTTTTCGACTTTCATACTTAGGACTCCAACTTTCAGTGTAAATCACATCTTCTGTAAAAATACTATCAATCCCTAAATCTTGTTGTTTTAGCCACATATCAAACCATAAATGAATAATTCTTTCTCTTTCATTCATAACTTTTAAATCCTTTCTCTATATTGATTTGAGGGGTTGCACTCTTATCTGCGGTAAGTAAACGGTATATCGTAAGGGGGATATACCACGTAGCAACGACAAGCCGCCATATTAAAATGCCCCCGCCGATAATGCCGTCCAAAATGAAGTTAATGGCAACGATACCCACCGTTCCAGCTATGTCATATCCATGCGGTACAAGCCATACGAACATACGGCGAATGCCAAAGGGGATACCGCAGCACAGCCATACATAAAAGTAATTGGTCTACCCGTCCTCTGTAAAGATGTTCTTGAACATGAAGAATAAAAACAATGCAATAACGGCGGGCAAAACGTTTCTCTTGAAAAAGTCTTTCCAAATTTCTCCGCGTGTCATGGTATCACTCCTTTTCCATTGGAAATTGTGGGATAGCTTCTAACAGTTTCATTATGAGTGTTTGCCGTAAATCTTCGTCGATTTCCTCTTTGATAGTCCCGTCCGGCTGACACTTTTTTACCATTGCAAGGCGGTTGATTTCGTCGCCGTAACAATCAAGCACCTTTTCCAACGCCCATTTTTCGCCCACAACGGCAGCGCATATCGTTTCATAGTCCGGCATTTCCTGTTCCATTTTCTGACACTTCCTTTGCTGAAAATGTATCACTTTAGTATGTGGCTACTGTCTTTGATAGGAACTATTATATCACACAAGTATGAACAAAACTACTCCCCGCGTTCTTTCCCTTTTTCCCGTTCCGGCTCTCTTGGCTGCCGTAAAATGCTGTCTATGTTCTGTTTGATAACGTCGTACTCTTTGACCTGTTTTTTCAGTTTGCCATAGTCCGCGTAAAGGGCTTCTTTCTGTTCCCGGAGCTTTTCATAGTCTACTTGTAGCGCGGCGACATTCGGGAGCTTGGAAACGCCCGCCGTTTTTAGTGCCTTTGCCGCTGCTTCATGGAGTATCAGACTGCTTTCCTGCTTTGCCCGGTATGCGTCCTTATCCTTTGCCCTGCGGTATGCTTCATAGACAGGTTTTGTCTTTTGGTAGGTGGTAACGTGCTTCATCAGCACCGCCATGTTTGCAAGACGTTTCTCCACGCTCTTTAATGCGTCTGCTGTCTTTTCATTTTCCGCATTTACTTCCTCAATCCGGCTGACTAAATCTGCGTACTGCTCAATCTTATGTTCTGTCAAGAAATTCATAGTCTTTGCAGCCAGTTTCAGATTATGGATTTTCGCCCACTGTTCATAGCCCCGGCTCTGCGCTGCCTTGATACTGTTTTCAATGTCAATAAGCAGCGATACGCCGCGCTGCTCTTTGGGAGCTTTCGCCGCCTTTGTGCGCTTGCCCTCTATCCGTTCTTTGATTGCTTCCTCTGTATAATCTGCACCGAGGGTTTTTAAGCGGGTAAACCGTTCCTGTCCCGGAGCGCGGCAGGAGATATATTTTCCCGGCTTTATCTCATAGCCCGCTGCCTGTAACCGCTGCAACAATTCTTCAAAACTTGCCACTTGGGGGATAAGCGTATCAACGGTAATTTTCAGCTTGCCTTTCCAACTTGCACCGACCTTTTCCGCTTGATATTCTGCATAGCTTTTTCCCTTGCTGCCCTTACCCGGAACGACAACGGACAGCCCGTTTTCCCGGCACAGCTTATCGCTCATGTTCCGTATGCCATAGTAGCTGCGTTTATTGGAATTGTATTTGTGGTAGTCAACAAAATTGACCGCACAAAAAATGATATGGTTATGGATATGCCCTTTGTCTATGTGGGTAGTTAAGACGTATTCATGCTGTCCCTTTGTTACCGCGTCGGCAAGCTGTTTCCCGATTTCGTGGGCTTTCTCATAATCCACTTCCCCCGGCTCAAAGGACTGTATCAAATGGTGGGCGAGATTGTTCCCTTTCTCTATGGCTTGTGCAAGCGTAAATCCAAACTCAATATCTGCCGTTTCATAGCTGCACCCAAAGGAGGACACAAGCGTTTTCCCGTCTGTTTTATCCGGGTTTTGGATATAGTCAAGGGCTTTGCTCAACGTGCTTTTAATAGGCTTAATCTTTGTAACCGCCATATCTCCGCAAGCACCCCCTTTATTTCCTCTATGTCCTCTTGGTAGACGCTGCCTGTCGCGTTGACACGCTTTGCAATCTGATTGATATTGACCCCGATTTTCTGTATCTCCGCTGTCATGGCTTTTATGTCGCTATGGTCTGTCTGAATGATATACCCGTCAATGGCAATCTTGCGAAGATACGCCGCCATGTTCCGGGTGGGGACGAGCTTCATTTTCTGCTCAATCAATGCCCGTTCTTCCTCTGTTACATAGAATTTGATTTGTACTTTTCTTTTGCGTCCATTCATGCAATCACTCCTTTCCGTTCCGAGGGTTTGGGACACTTCCCAACAAGCAATTTTCAACCGACGCACCGCAGGACGGGAGGGAGAAAATACGGAAAAGGGTACTCTTTTCCTATGCTTGCTACGAAAGTTTTTTCCTCACTGGTTACTACAACGCAATGCTCTATATGCCAAAAAAGAGCAAAAGAAAAACGCTGCAATCTGTAAAGATTACAACGCTTCCTAAATCATATTCAATTTGCCGGACACATTTATTTGTCCTCTTTTTCGACTTCTGAAATTTCTTTTGCAGTTGCCGTTACAATCCGTATGCCATTATCGCTCATATCATCAAGGAGAGCGTCGAGCTGCCGCCGCTTTGTATCTTTTTGGGTGGGCGTATCTAAAAGAAACTGGTCTACGGATATATTGTAACGAAGCATAAGCTCAAAAAAGATTTGCAGACTGGGGTGCTGTCCTTTGTTTTCGATATTTGCAAGATAGCGAGGAGAAATATACATTTCATCACTTACCTGTTTGCGGCTTTCTTTGCGCCCCGTCCGCGCAGCTTTTATAGCTTCTCCAAATGCCTTGAAGTCATATTTTTCTACCGGTCTTTTTGCCATATTTATTCACCCAGTTACATTTTACTGTTCCCCTTTCTCTTTGGATATGTCTATACAGTTCCACTAAATAGCCATAATAATTCATATTTATATACTTGCTATTGTTCGTGTGTCCGACTATAATTATTATGATAAGATTTTCAGAAAGGACGGGTGTTGTTATGGAATATATGTCTTGCCCCGAAGCAGCAAAGAAGTGGGGAATTTCTGAAAGGCGGGTACAGATACTTTGCAGGGAGAAACGCATACAGGGTGTTTCAAAACTTGGGTATATGTGGTTGATACCAAAAGACGCGGAAAAACCGATTGACGGTAGAACCAAACAAGGAAAGGAGACCAGCTATGAAAAGTCAACCATAGATTAGTAAAAAATTTCTTTTTCATATCGGTGGTAAAAAAGGGTAACTTTAATAGAGCTCCCTTAGGGTGCTTTTTCAAAATCTATCGATATTGGTATACAGACCTCTTATTTGAGGTTAAATTCGACATTGTCGGTGAGCATCTTCCAGATGACTCTGACAAGTTTGCCGGAGCAATGCCCAAGTGCATTGTAATGAGACCGGCCTTCAGCCCTCTTGGCATCATAATAAGCCTTGAAGGTTGCGTTGTTTCTGACAACGTTCCAAGCTGCATTTACAAGGGCATATCGTAATACACGAGAGCCACGTTTGGACATCCTTGTTGTCTTAGCCTGAAAGTTACCAGACTGATAAACAGAAGGATCCAGACCAGCAAAAGCAAGCAGCTTGTTTGGATTGGAGAAACGGTGAATATCACCTATTTCACCAAGAATCATTCCACCATTGATATAACCGATACCAGGAATGGTCATGATGACAGAATCGTTGAATTTCATGATATCCGTCATCTCAGCTTCAATCTTTTCTAATTGGCTATCCAGTAACTCGATTTGTTGAATGGTTTGAGTTATCTGAATAGATATAGCGCTGTCGTTAGCACCGACAGACTTCTGTGCGAGAACTCTTAATTCTTTGGCCTGTTCTTTGGTAAAGTGTCCGTGTGAGTTCACTTTGAGCAGATTTGCCAGATGAGTCATATGCATGGAAGCAATCTCTTTTGGAGAAGGTGCTTCTTTTAATAAAGCATAGACAGCGTGTTGATGCAGACCGGATTTGAAAAAGTATTGAATCTCCGGAAAGACCTGATCAACATAGGTTGTCAGTTGAATTTTCAATCGGGTACGTTGCTTTATGGTTTTCTGACGGAAACGTCCCAATGCCTTAAGATCCATCATATCGAGATCGAAGAAGCTGACGAATCTGAGGTTGTCCTGCATCATAAGAGTTTTAGCAATCACGTAAGTGTCGACCTTATCTGTCTTAGTTTTGCGAACGTTATTTTTTCGCATTTGACAGGTTTTGATGGGGTTCAACACACACACTTGGTAAAGCTCAGTAACAAGGAATCGAACAAGGTTGTCACCGTAGTGTGCCGTTGACTCAAGACCGATGATGAGGCTGTTCTTATCGAATGATTCGAGTTTAGAGACCAGCAGTTGGAAGCCATCAGCGTCATTTGTGAATTTGAACGGCTCAATGATTATTTCACCGTCGGAAGAAATCGCAGCGGCGAAATGATTAAGTTTGGCAATATCAATGCCTACGTAAATTTTCATGAGGTTGTACCTCCCTTTCCTAAAGTCTGATACCATGATGTCCACCAACGATTATCATCGTAGACTTGATAGAAATAAGTACTCTGAGTGAAAAACACTCCGGCAACATCCAGCTAATAAACAATTCAGATAAAGGTAGTGGCAATACACTCCAGTTGAGTAGTCAAGCTACAGAAAACAAATCAAAAGTCCATAGTATCTGAATTGTATTGAACCACGATATTAAAAGAAAGGAAATATGTGATAATTAACTTCCTAATTATCATACAAGCTATACCATGAATAAAGTTTTGATTATAGATGATGATAAGGAACTTTGTGCGCTGATTAAACGCAGCGTGCTATCAGAAGATATAGAAGCTGATTTTTGTAATACGGGAAAAGAGGGATTACAAAAATTAAAAGAGAGAGAATATCAACTTGTGATACTGGACGTTATGATGCCTGGTATGGACGGATTTGAAACATTGGAAGAAATTAGAAAAGAAAGCAGCCTGCCGATTTTGATGTTTACATCAAAAAATGACAGTGCTTCTAAAGTACGCGGTTTAAGGGCAGGAGCTGATGATTATTTGACAAAACCTTTTGACATGGACGAACTGATAGCCCGTATCGTTTCCCTTATACGCCGTTATACCCGTTTCAATCAACAGGACGGAATATCACAGCAACTTGAATTTGACGGGTTGAAAATTGATATTGAAAATCGTTCTGTTACTACGGAAAATGGAACTTTTGAATTGCCTCCAAAAGAATTTGACTTACTCTTATACTGCGCGAAAAATCAAGGGAAAATTCTGACAAAGCAACAGATTTATGAAGAAGTGTGGAGAGAGGAATATTTCTATGATGACAGCAACATTATGGCGATTATCAGCCGACTTCGCAAGAAATTAGAGGTAAATCCCGGAAGTCCAAAATATATTCAAACGATTAAAGGTATCGGTTATCGTTTTAACAAGGAGGTTTGATTTTCTATGGAAGCAGTCATTTTTCTATCCATAATAATTGCACTTTTCTCTATTCTTGTTTCCTGCTTTGCTATTCGACGTGTTAAAAAACAGATAGCCGAGATAACAGACGCATTGATTGATGTAAAAAACGGAAATGGAAACAGACGTATTTTATCTGCAACAAATGAACTGGTAGCCCCTCTTGCCTATGAAATAAATGAGATTGTTGTGTCTTATGAGAGCAGGCTTTCTACTGTCCGGCAGACAGAAGAAACAAACCGACAGCTTATGACAAGTCTTTCCCATGATGTTCGGACACCGCTTACAACGCTTATTGGGTATCTTGACGCTGCACATAAAGGAATTGTTACAGGAAAAGACAGGGACGACTATATCGAAACAGCCCGCCGCAAAGCTCACGATTTGAAAGAATATATTGATGTTCTTTTTGACTGGTTCAAATTAAATTCTAATGAGTTTGCTATGGATATAAATATTGTTGAAGCTGCGGAGCTGACACGAAATATCTTGATTGACTGGATACCCATATTTGAAGATAAGCAGATAGATTACAATATTGATATTCCCGAACAGCCTTTCCGGGTAAAACTTGATACGGACGGCTATATGCGGATATTGAACAATCTTATTCAGAATGTAATTTCTCACAGTCATGCGGATAAAATAGAAATAATCCTATCAAAGCAGGAAAAAAATATGCAAATCCGATTAGCAGATAATGGAATAGGGATTGAAAAAGAAGATTTGAAGCATATTTTTGAACGGCTCTATAAATGCGATAAGGGACGGTCTGAAAAAGGCAGCGGTCTTGGGCTTTCTATCGCACACCAACTTGTAGAAAAAATGAACGGCACAATAACAGCAAATAGCACACAGGGAACAGGAACGGAATTTACTTTGCTTTTTCCCTTAGCAAATTAAGGTTCTCCCGTTCTTTTGACGGGAGCCTTAATTATTTTTGGGACAATATTTCAAATTGCAAGGTTAATGCAAGGTTGCGGCAAGGTTAATGCAAGGTTGGTATGATAGAATAGTTTACAGAACAGGAGGTTTGAATATGGACAAAAATTATATCATTGAAACAAAAAATCTTACCAAACAGTACGGCTCACAAAAGAGTGTCGCTGACTTAAATATTCATGTGCAGAAAGGGAGAATTTACGGACTGCTTGGAAGAAACGGAGCCGGAAAAACGACCACTATGAAAATGCTACTTGGATTGACAAAGCCAACTTCCGGCGAAGTTAAAATATGGGGAAAGTCTTTGCAGGGGAATGAAAAGAAATTGTTGCCCCGTATCGGTAGTCTGATTGAGTCACCCGGTTTTTACCCTAATTTGACTGCTACGGAAAACTTACAAATTTTTGCTACCTTACGGGGCATACCCAACCGTCATTCAATTAAAAACACATTGGATTTGGTAGGATTGCCTTATAAAGACAAAAAACTGTTTTCCCAGTATTCTCTTGGTATGAAACAACGGCTTGCGATTGCACTTGCAGTTATGCACGACCCTGAACTTCTGATTTTAGATGAACCTATCAATGGGCTTGACCCGATTGGAATTGCAGAAGTACGTTCTTTTATTCGCGAGCTTTGCGATACAAAGGGAAAAACAATTTTAATTTCCAGTCATATCCTTTCGGAGATTTCTTTGCTAGCAGATGATATTGGAATTATCGACCATGGCGCACTATTGGAAGAAGAAAGTCTTGCGGAACTGGAACAAAAAAGCAGCAAACATATCCGATTTACTCTTTCTGATACCGCACAGGCAGCAAGAATTTTAGAGCGTACTTTCCATGAGAGTCATTTCTCTATACAGGACGACCACAATTTACGCTTGCATAATCTTGATTTGTCCGTAGGAAAAATCGTGACTGCTTTTGTAGAAAATGGATTGGAGGTATCAGAAGCCCATACTTGTGAAGAAAGTCTTGAAGATTACTTCAAGCGTGTGACAGGAGGCGAAGGAATTGCTTAAACTGATTAAGTGCGAATTTTGGAAATTAAAGCGAAAAAGACTGTTGTATGCACTGATGTCATTGTCGTTATTTTTTCCGTTGATTTTGGCATATATGGCAAAGGCGGGAACTGGTGCAGATACAACAGAACACTATCTTCAAACCCGATTTGATTATGTCTATACAATGATGTTGGGATATGGTTTAGTTTTTTTGCTTCCATGTCTAATTGGTATCATTGCCGCTATTTTGTTTTTTATAGAAAGAGATTGTGATACTTCCAAAAACCTTAGAACAATTCCAGTTACAAATACACAACTCATTATGGCAAAAATTTCTATGCTCTTTATTTTCAGCGTTGCATTTTGTCTGATAAGCACATTGTCTGTTGCGTTGTTTTGTAAATTGTTTCATGTAGGAATGGTTTACGGTATGACTTATAAGATATTTATGAGCCTTATTTTTGGAGTTCTTATCGTAGCAGCTTCTTTACCGATTGTATTTTTAATTATTTACTTTAACAAAAGTTTTTTACTTTCTATCCTGCTTGCTTTTTTTTATTCCATTTTTAACTGGGGCATACTGGGAACGATTGGGACATCTATAAGTGCTGCCAAAATTGCTTTCTTAAATTCTTTTCCGGTTATATGTGTTATGAACTGGACAAGCGGCTTAATGATGGATAATTTGCAAAAAGATAATCTTTTGCCGGAAGCCTATGCGATTGTACCAACTACTTTCCATACAATTTTTATTATGGCAATTACAGTTGTACTTTCTTTGTGGCTGATAATTCGCTTTTATAAAAAATGGACGAGGTAAAAGATATGAGAAATATAATAAAAACTGAATTTTTAAAATTAAAACGATATTCTGTAATAAAAGCCGGAATTATTATGACAACACTTTCTCCGTTGCTGTCACTGTTTTATTCCACAGCCAACGGTGGACCGACATGGACGTTTGACTATTTTATGCAACAGGTTATGATTAGTAATTGTACCTTATTTTTTCCGATTATTATTGCACTGATTGCAGGTTATATCATAACAAGGGAATATACAGACGATACTATGAAGAATATATTAACAATTCCTATTCCATATAAACAGTTACTTTCTGGAAAATTACTTATTCTATTGCTGTTGACAATCAGCTTTAGTCTTATAGGTTGTGTGATAGCATTAGTAATCAATATTATTGTCGGATTTCCGGGAGTTCATTTTGGCAATCTACTCAATATGTTTATTCGTGTTACTGGGGCGAATATAGGAATTTATATTTCAGTCTTGCCGATTATTCTGATATTCTGTTGTTCGGCAAATAATTTTTTGGGTGGAGTTGCACTAGCTTTTGTGTATGGATATTTTGGAACTTTTGAAGGAACACTGTTAAATTATTATCCGATTAAAGCAAGCATGATTTTAGTAGACCCTACTTGTGGTGCGGAATATGGTTATACTTATCACATTTTCCCCGCTTTCATTACAATAGTTTTGACTTTCTTGATTTCTATGATTATTCTTGCAAATAAAAAGAAAGAACCCGGTACATTGACTGTTGGTAAGAAGAAAAAAGCAGTTAGAAAAAAAGGTTGGTAAATACCAAAAAGATTGAACCGAAAATATGTATCATCTATTTAATAATTATGGAGGTAAAGATATGATGTATAGGACAGAATTATTAGAAGAAATTACTATTGAAAATGCGACAGTGAAAATCAATGCCAAAATAGAGGAAATGGAAAAGGAAAGCTATCGCCTTGTCACAATGTCATTTTGGGGAACCGAAAGGGCTGTATTGGTTTTCAAAAAAGGATTAAAGGGCAGTTTGCTTTAATATGTAGCTATCTAAATAGAAAATTACTCATTCTAAATTAACATCGGAGGTATAACTTATGGAAAAGGAAACAACAGGAACTGTAATTTCAGTTACAAAACAATGGTGGTTAAAAGTAAATCGTAAACCTGTCCGTACCCATGCTATGGATGGTGCAGCTTTTCCACATATTATCAAGGTCAAATACACGATAGGCGTCAAAGATTACACCTGCCAAAAATGGATTGGCGCAGGAAACAAAATTCCTGACAAGGGAACAACGATTAAAGTTATCTATTGTGAAGATAAACCATCAAAAGCAAGAATTGAACTCTGATTCAAATAGCTTGATATGGTAGGTTTTATTCGGTGTGGAGTAACAAGTTTTGGTAATTTGGATTCCTCACTACTGAAAAAATAGTGTCTTTTATGCACACTTCCTAATTCTACGCTACGACAGCAAAAGAAAAAAAGCCGTCGTAGCGCAGACATATTTTCACGCGCATTTGAAGCGGTGGCTTTAATTTTTAGAGCCGCCGCTTCTTTTTGTCTACTGCTAACATAAATTAGCGGCATTTAGGAGGGCTGCCGCTATGGGGATTTCTTTGTTGCTATACAGCATACATAGGTTACATTCATTAAAAAAAGTATAGCTCCCCCACCGGACAAGTCCGACTATACAGATGAACTATCAAATCAATTAAATACTGCTGTTATTTCCTATGCGTCGGTCTGCGCCTTGCAGATGGGCGCATTTTGCATTTTACAGAAGATTTTTCAAAGAAATTTTCGCTTTCGTCCGGCGTTTAAAAAAGTCGTCTGTATTATCCCGCGAAAAGGGGAGGTACTACCGCCTTTCGGCAGAAAGGAGGTGATTACATGGAACCTAATCGCAGAGAATTTCAGAAGCAATGTGTCTTTCAAAGTTTCTGTAAACGGGTGCTACACAACGAAGCCTGTAACGCCCATGATGAAATCCGGCGACGCAGGAAACGGGAAGTTTCTTTTTGTGACCTTGCCTTGCATGAGGAACGGCAGCTTTACACTACGGATAAATATTTTCAAGCTGAAACAGCCGAGCCGACTTATCAAATGGCAGGAAAAGAAATAACCCCGAAGTTATTGCTTGAAGCAATACGCACCCTGCCGGAAGAAAAGAGAACTGCTATACTTCTGTACTATTTCGAGGGCATGACTGACGTGGAAATCGGAAAAATGTTCAATACGTCGCGCAGCACGATACAGTACAGACGGACAAGCTCTTTTGAACTGTTAAAGAAATATTTGGAGGAACACGCTGATGAATGGAACGAATGGTAATCAAAACGACTACCCGGAAAATGCCCTTGTTCCCTATCCCGTTATTTTGGCGGCGAGCAAAGGCGACCCGGACGCTATGAAAATGGTCTTGCAGCATTTCAGCGGCTACATAGCAAGTCTTTCCATGCGGAAGCTCTACGACGAGCGCGGCAATGTCTATTATGGCGTTGACGAGGATATTCGGGAACGGCTGCAAGCAAGACTGATGAGGGCTATCCTCACTTTTCGGGCTGAATAACCTACGCGATATTGGAACGCTTCTTTCCCCTTTTCCGTTCCATACCGCAAGACAGCCCCCTGCTCTTTGATAAAGAAAGCGGCGCAATAGAACGGCGACGCAGCATAAGGCAAATCGGATACGTTCCTTTTGTGCCGAGCCATGCGGCGGGTACGCCATGACCTTTCTCTTAACAGAAAAGCGAGCGAGAAATACCACACCGTAAAGCAGGGATAGCAGCCTGCGGGCGATAACGCACAGAATACATAATGATACTTCCTTACAGCCATAGTCCGAGCGTTAGAAGCGTCGCAGGCAATGGGTAGGGCTTCGGCAGACCGCCGGAGGGGTGCAAGTCCCATGAGGTTACGCTAATAGCCGTCCGATTAAAGCCTATGTTACAGATTGATTTTTGACCCATTAAGAAAGGGGGACGACAAATTGAACAATAACGACGTGCCGATTTGGGAAAAGTACACTCTTACCATAGAAGAAGCAGCAAAATATTTCCGTATCGGAGAAAGCAAGCTGCGGAAACTGGCAGAAGAAAATCCCGTCCCGGACTGGGTAATGATGAACGGAAACCGTATTCAGATTAAGCGTAAGCAGTTTGAAAAAATGATTGATACGGTGGACGCAATCTAATAGTGAAATCGAGCCTTGAATGTGGTACAATGTAGTCAAGCATATCAAGGCTCTTTCCATTATGGAAAGGAGCATAACGATGTCGGAAAAAAGACGGGATAATAAAAATCGTATTCTCCGCACCGGAGAGAGCCAGAGAAAAGACGGGAGATATGCCTACAAATATATAGATACCTTTGGGAAACCGCAGTTTGTTTATTCTTGGAAGTTAGTGCCTACGGACAAAACCCCGGCAGGAAAGCGCGACGATATAGCGTTGAGGGAAAAAGAGAAAGAAATCCAAAAAGACCTTGACGACGGTATCGACCATATCGGAAAGAAAATGACGGTCTGCCAACTCTACGCAAAGCAGATACGCCACCGGGCAAATGTGCGGCATGGTACAAAGCAGGGGCGAAAACAGCTCATGCGGATTTTGCAGGAGGATAAACTTGGAGCCTGCCGGATTGAAAATGTGAAGCTCTCCGACGCAAAGGAATGGGCGTTACGCATGAAAGAAAAAGGTTACGGCTTCAAGACTATCAACAACCACAAGCGTTCCTTAAAGGCTGCCTTTTACACAGCCATACAGGACGATTGTATTCGTAAAAATCCATTTGACTTCCAGTTGAACACAGTCCTTGAAGATGATACGGAACCAAAGGAACCTCTATCCCCTACGCAGGAAGCGGCTTTTCTGTCCTTTGTACAGCATGATAAAGTCTATCAGAAATACTACGACGAGATTATCATACTGTTAGGGACAGGGCTTCGCATTTCGGAACTCTGCGGACTGACGGAAGCTGACATTGACTTAGACAAACAGCTTATCAATGTAGACCACCAACTTTTGAAGATTGCAGATGTGGGCTACTATGTGGAAACGCCTAAGACGAAAAGCGGCAACCGGGTTATTCCTATGAGTGAAAAAGTGTTGGAAGCATTTCAACGGGTGCTAAATAAACGGAAATATGTACAGCCTGTTATTTTAGAGGGCTACACAAAGTTTCTGTTCCTTAACCGGAACGGCTTGCCAAAAGTGGCAGTCAACTATGAAAGTATGTTCCGGGGGCTTGTAAGGAAATACAACAAAACGCAAAAGGTCGCATTGCCAAAGGTAATGACACCGCACACCTTACGCCACACATTCTGCACCACGTTAGCAAATGCGGGAATGAACCCTAAAGCATTGCAATACATCATGGGACATTCCAACATCAATATGACGCTGAACTATTACGCACACACAACTTCCGAAACGTCAATAACCGAAATGAAGCGGCTGATTGCATAGTAGTAAATGGAGAATTTACTACTCCACATACTACTTTTGAACACAAAAACATACGGGGATATAAGAAGATTTGAGAGTATCTTCCACAATGAAAAATGCCGGAAAAGCCTGTAACAATAGGCTATACCGGCATATAAGAACTTTTGAAAAGATAGTCAAAAATTACTTTGTGATTTACGATAACACTGATAAAGCAATGCGTCATCATGGTTTGGCGGGACATCTCTTACAGGAAGTAAAACAGGAAGCAATCAAAGAACATCGCGATATCACGTTAGAGACACATCATAAAGATAATTTACCATTATATGAACAAATTGGTTTTCATCTGATGAGTACCATTACTCATGAGGAATATGATTTAACGCAGTATTGTATGCTGCTTAGGACAAGTGAGGAATAACTTATGTATATCAAACATCGTGTACAAAACTTTTGGAAATATTTTATATTAAACCGTGAAGAACTAGAGCATGCGTTACGAGAAAATGATCACCATGAGATTACACATCTCTTACAAGATTTAAATGAACATTTAAAAACGATTTGCGCGTGTGGCATGGAAGTTGAGATGAGTGATACAGGTTTTTATGAAATGACCTTTACACCACAAGGAAATAAGAATGCGCAGTTTGCCACAGCATTATTAAAAAAGGATGCTCCGCAAGCATTAAGTGAAGATTGGATCATTAATGCCGTACGACCACCATTAAGTGAGCGTGCTATACATACGATATTACGTATAAAAGATAAAGAAGTTACTGGTGCTGATTTTCATGTTTATTATACGATAAATGAAATAAGCAAAACGCTCGATATCAAAGTATATTGCGAGGCTTTAAAAGATGTGGAGGAAAAGCGTCGTGAGTCGATGGTTGCTTTTATGTTGGAGTTATTCATTGGTGAGTTAGAATTTGAAGCACGCATATCAAGCATCGAAATCATAGATACACCAGATGAAGAGGCAGAAAATTTCTGTTTATTGCCAAACCTGTATGAAGATATTTGTGATATTATCATTGATCAAGATTGGATGGAATATCATGATCCATTATCTATTTACATGGCTTATAAACTTGATGAAAAGCCAGTTAGCGAAACATTGCGAAAAGATATGAAATTAATCGTAACGACGAATCCACAGCTACAAGAAGAACTCTTAAGCGATAGCTATGAAATGTGTAAGGAGTTCAAAGACTGTGGTGGAGAATATGGATACTTCTATTATGAAAAGCTATATGAGGATGAAAAAGAAGCATTGGTTCGTCAACAACTGGAAAAGGAAATAAATGAACTTTTATATGAGATGTCGATTGCCAGAACGATGGGTGGCGCTGTTGGTATTTATTATTCTTATATTGATGTAGCTGTTTTTGATAAAGATGCTTTTGCTATCGCATTAGCAAAAATCAATGAAAAGATGAATTTTAAAGTTTATTATCAACCTTTTTTGAAATAAGCTACATGTAATGGGTATTGATCATGAAACTTTCATTTAATAAGTAAGTATTAAGAAAATGACAGACCATTAAGTTATTTGATGCGTAACATATATGGTAAATACGACACTTAATTGTGATTTTTTGTGGTTTATCAAAGCATATAAGTCTTAAGGATGGATCGTTTATCGAGTTTGTTATCTATCCATAAGACTTTTTATTATCTTTTATTGTATGGGATAAATGAAAAGGCTAGCTTTGACATAGGGGATGAAAGCAAACTTATTAACAAAACAGTACAAAAGATCATGTAAAAGAACATCAGTTTTGATATTCTTGAAATGGAAATGAAGTAATGATTTTTTGGAAAAAGCTGCAGTGAATTTTTATGAAATTACAAAAAGCAGCTATGAGATAGGATAGCAGCTTGGTAAGTATTACTTAAAACCAAGCGTTTAAGCGATATCAGCGTTTCTATTTTATATTTTGCAATAGTATAAAAAGCTTGTTTCAAATAGCTTACTTACATACTTACGACACATTATCACGAATCTTGATTAGACATATCTTGATAAGATTTTTCATATACTGACAATAGGTGATGGAAATGCTGTTTCCGATATTTGAGATTTTAAGCAGTGCTCTTGGATATGTCGGCTATATACGTTCAAATTCTTTTTTACAACCTTTAGATAAAGAAGAAGAAGCACATTGTATTGCCGGCTTAAGCTTGCAGGATGAGGAATGTCGTAATAAATTAATTGAACATAATTTGCGACTAGTAGCTCATATCGTAAAAAAGTATGATATCAAAAAAGAACAAACAGAAGATTTAATAAGCATTGGAACTATAGGTTTAATCAAAGCAATTGACTCTTTTAAACCAGAAAAAGGGCATAAATTAACTACGTATGCTTCGCGTTGTATAGAAAACGAAATATTGATGTATTTACGTAGTTCTAAAAATTATTTTCAGAATGTATCGCTTAATGATCCTATTGCAACGGATAAGGATGGAAGTGAGATTACGCTGATTGATGCAATCAGTTCTCCGCAAGAAACAAGTATCATTGAAGATATGGTCGTTGAAGATAATATTAGTAAACTAAAACAATTTCTACATGTTTTAGATTCCAGGGAATTGGAAATCATTACGAAACGATTTGGTTTATACGGTGTAGAAGAAGAAACGCAGCGAGAAATTGCCAAGCAATTGCATATTTCCAGATCATATGTTTCACGTATTGAAAAAAGAGCATTTATGAAATTGTATCGTGAGTTTCAAAAAGAAGAAGCAAAGCATGGCGAAAAAGAACCACGGATTAATATATTTAAAGAATAAAAAACCTGAGAACAGTATAACATTTGAAATGTCTCTGTTCTCAGGTTTTTATATAGTTTATTTGCTTAACAGATAGGCATATAATAATTTTGCCGTTTCAACAACACTATCAATATGGCAGCGCTCCATTCCATGACTTGAAAAACATCCCATGCCAAAGGCGGCAGCATATACATTATTACCAGCACGTATTGCGGCACTGGCATCTGTTCCATAATGATAAAAAACATCCACACAATAATGAATATTGTTTGTTTTTGCTAATTGGATAAGCTTACTGGTCAAGCCGCGATCATAGGGTGTATAATTATCCTTTGCGCAAATGGATACGCTATATTCATCTCCTAAATGATCTGGGCCAATCAAGCCGATATCCAAAGCTACATATTCTTCAACTTCAGGAGGCAGCCAAGCACCACCATGTCCGATTTCTTCATAAAAGGGGAAAGCAAAGAGCACATTGTAATATGGCTTTTTCTGCGCTTTTTGTAAATTCTCCAGTACGGCAAAGACAGCACCTACTGCCGCTTTGTCATCTATATGGCGTGACTTGATAAACCCTTTTTCGGTATAATGATAATTTGGATCAATGGAGATGATATCACCATGTTCAATACCTAAGGCACGAACATCTTGTGCACACTTGACATGCTCATCTAATACGACCATCATATTACGTTCTTCGCGAACAGCACTTCGTGCATCATCAAATACGTGTGTGGAATGCGAAGTACAAGCAACCAATCCGCTATAGCATTTGCCATCGCGAGTATGAACATGCACACATTCTCCATCAATGTTATTATAGTTAATGCCACCTAAATTACGCAGTGCCAATGTACCATCCTCATTGATATGACGTATCATCAAACCAATGGTATCTAAATGTGCACCCACACATATAGTTTTTTCTGGATGTTCACCTTCTACTTTAATATAGATGGTGCGCTTGCGATCATAACTGACCGCATAGCCAAATTCTGTAGCTAAGGCTTCCATGACGGGTGTGATTTCTTCATAATAGCTGACAGGGCTTGGCGTTTCTATCAGTTTTTTGGTTACACGCTCAATTGTTTTCTTATTAATTTCCATACAGATTACCTCTTTTCTGAAGATTATTTTAACAGTTTTTCAGGGGAGATACAAGTAAAGCTGAAAGCTGTGATGGTGATTATTAACAATTGTTAAAATTACGCGATATCCTATTTTTCCAATGTGAAACTACGTAGTTTGATAAGAGAGCCTTAGGAAATAAAAGGGAAGTTTTTGTTAAAACCACAGGGGAGCTTTGATCCTGAAAACAGTAGTCTAATGTATGTATATTGCAATAGAATAAGCTTTTGCCATATGCTTAAAAGCAACACCGTGAAAAAGCCATGTATTAACTATATCAATATCTGTGATATAGAAGTGATCATAGGATTATTTTTGTTGTATTCTTGGATATTTCATAAAATAAAAAATAGGTGTTGCAAACGCTTCCATACCTTGCTATACTATACATGTATAAAGGTTAGCGAATTAAGGAATCAATCCATTTACTTAATGCTAGACCACATCATATATTTGATGCGGCCTTTTTTTTGTTCTCTGGAGGTATGAAGTATGCGAATTTCGATATTTAAAAATCAAAAAGTAAATGAAACAGAAATCGTTTCACCGTGTGAAGGTAAGTTAAAGCGTTTAGAAACATCTAATGATGAAGTTTTTGCATTAAAAACACTTGGCGAAGGATTCTTTGTAAGAGCCAGTGATTCACAGATTTATGCTCCTGTTTCAGGTGTTGTTACATCAATCTTTCCGACTAAACATGCCATTGGAATACAAACAAAGAATGGAATGGATGTAATGTTACATATTGGTGTAGATACAGTAAAACTACAGAAAAATACGATTGAAAGCAGGTTACAGGTACATGACGTAGTAAAAAAAATGCAGCCTATATGTGAGATAGATCTTATCACATTTAAAAAATTGGGGATACTACCGGATGTTTATGTATTTGTCACAAACAGTGCTGAATATGATATCAAAGCAATTAGAGAAGAACAGGATATTTATGAGGGGGATGTTGTATTGAAATGTATTAGGAGGTAATTACAATGAAATACTTCTATCTAAAATCGATTAACAATAATGCTATTAGTGCAATGGATGAACATCATCACGAAGTGATTATCTTAGGGAAAGCAATAGGTATTAAATGTAATCGAACAATCCATTCACTTGTGGATAAACAACTTATCGAGCGTATCTTTGTTAGTGATACTAGTAATAAAAAATATATCGAAACCATTTTGAATAAAATGCCTTATGCATTATTTATGATCGTTGAGAAAGTCATTAAAACAGCGGAAGAAGATTTACAAACGAAATTTAAAGACGTGTTGTATCTATCGCTTTTAGATCACATATACTTCGCCTATACGACATGGCAAGATAAACAGAAAATAGAGAATCCATTGCTAAATGAAATTAAGATGTTTCATACGAATGAGTTTCATGCCGCATTACATTCCATTGCTATCATCAATCAAGCGTTACATACAGATTTTGATGAACATGAAGCAGCTTTTCTTGCTTTTCACTATATCAATGCGTTATCTAATTTAAGCAGTTTGCAAAACAAAACAATTATGAAGGATTTGGAAAGGACGGTAAATTATATAGATACATTAACAGATTATACACTTGATAAAAATTCATATTTATATGGAAGATTATTGATTCATTTAAAATGCTTATTCAATCGTCTTATTACGGATGAGAAGAAAACATTCGACAGGACGTTTATGGATGAGGTTTCACGTTCTTTAAAGATAGCACATGGGGAAGAATGGGAATATGCTGCTAAGATATCTGATTTTATGAAATCTGAACTGCACTTAAATGTAAGTGATGAAGAAGCGGCATATTTGACAATGCACATCGTCCCCATTTTAAAACAGAAGGGAGGAAAATAAAAAAATTATACAGTACGTTTATATGTTGATGTCATAAAAAGGTTAGCAGTAGAAAGAGAGAGGTGTAAAAACATGGCAGACTTTAAAAACATGGCAAAGGAAATTTTGAATTGTATTGGTGGAGTAGATAATATCAAAGAAATGTCACATTGTATGACACGACTACGTCTTAATTTGAAGGATGATGCGAAAGTTAAAAAGAATGAATTGGAAAAAATTGAGGGTGTGATGCGGGTTGTCGTCATAGGTGGACAATATCAAGTCGTATTGGGTGGAATTGTAGATGAGGTGTTTGCAGAAGCAAGTACACTAGTTGGTGATACTGTAGATGTAAATAAAGAAATGATTCAGGAAAATTTAGATGCGGATGTTCCTAAAAAAGGTAAATTCATTGAAAATCTGATAGCATTATTATCCGGAATTGTCAGTCCTATTATACCGGCAATGTTGGCAGCCGGTTTCATTACGGCTTTGGCGAAACTTGCTGTACTCGCTGGGGTATCAGAAACAAATACGACGATCCAAATATTGAGTGTTGCAGGTGATGTCTTATATGGTTTTTTCCCTATTTTTATTGGCTGGTCAGCAGCTAAATATTTTAAGGCGAATATATCCATTACATTAATGGTAGTTGGATTATTGGTATATCCTAATTTTTCGGCAATATTTGCCAATGCGACAAGCGTCAATTTTTTAGGGATACCAGTAACCAATGTTTATTATGGTAGTTCCATTTTACCAGCAATCTGTTCGGCCTATTTGATATCTAAATGTGAATTTATTTTACGTAAAATACTTCCGAATGCCTTACGCAGTATCTTTGTTCCGTTTCTGAGTGCATTAATTGTAATTCCTTTACTTATTGTTGTGATTGGCCCTATAGGGGTATGGGGTGGAGAATTGTTTGCGAATTTGTTTAGATCGACATATGAGTTGAGCCCTGTATTAGCAGGTGCTATCATAGGCGGAATCTGGCAAATATTGATTATCTTTGGTATGCACATCGCTATTCTAGGGCTTGTATCTGCGCCTAATATTGCAATGTATGGAAGAGATATGATTATTATGACGCATGCGCCATCTTTGATTTGTCAAATTACAGCCGGATTAGCTGTTGCTTTAAAAGCAAAAGATAAGAAAATTAAGAAAAATGCACTAACCTTAAGTTTAACATCATTTTTTTCAGGTAACGTCATTGAGCCTGTAATGTATGGTATAAACCTTAAATATAAAAAACCATTTATCGCAGTATGTATAGGTGGTGCTATTGGTGGCGCAATTACTGGAGCAGCAGGAGCTGGAACAGTGTCAGCGGTAGCACTAAGTATTTATACATTCCCAGTCTATTTGGGAGCAGGTTTTGGCGGTTTGATGTTAGGCTGTGTTGTTGGTGGCCTCATAACTTTTGTTTTAACTTATTTGATGGGAATTGATGAAAAGGAGAATGCATAGTAATGAAAAATCGAGTAAAAGATATTGCATTTCAATCAGCTGATCATGTAATAGAAGAAATACGCAATATGAATGTCAAGGGAGGAAGTCCTTTTGGTAGAGCAGCTGCTTGGGCATTTAAGCTTGCTTTGCAACAAGAGGATTTAAAAACTTTTAGCGAAATCAAAACACGGTTCACCTATTTAAAAAAACAGATGTATGAATTAAAGCCAACAATGGCAACAATTTATAATAGCTGTGAAGCCATTATGCAAGAATTAGATGAAACGATGGAAGTAAACATACTAAAAGAAAAGGTGATTCACTTATGTGATAATATTATTGAACAATCGTTTGTAGCTGTAGAAAAAGTCGGGGAAATTGGATCTCATCTTATTCATGATCATGATGTTGTTTTGATGCACAGCTATAGTAGTACACTGATGGGAATCTTTCGATCAGCAGCAAATGACAAGAAACGCTTTAAGGTTATTTGTACGGAATCAAGGCCTTTACGTGAATCACGAAATGCTGTGAATGTATTAACTCGATTAGGTATTGAAACGATGTTTATCTCAGATGCATCGGTATACGAGTTTATGAATGAGGCAGATATGATCATTATGGGAGCAGACACACTTTGTACCAATGGCGATGTCGCGAACAAGATGGGGAGTGCGCAAATTGCGCGTCTTGCACAAAGTTGCAAGATACCAGTTTATTTTGCAAGTGAATTATATAAACTTGATATAAGAACCTTAAATGGTGAAAAAGTGGTTTTAGAAAGAAGAGATAAATGCGAGCTCGTAGATGAAGATGATTTTAAGGATTTTGATCAAGTAGAAGTCATAAACCAATTTTTCGATCTGACACCAGCAAGTGATATAACAGGAATCGTTACGGAATTCGGTGTTCTGCATCCATCCCAGATGTTGCATTACTGGTCAAAATTATGGGATAACATTAAGGAGGGTGAATAAATATGAATGCATTTTTAGATATAAAGGATGAGGTGCTAAAGGCAATTGAAGGTAATAAAGCAGTCGTGGCTTTAGAGTCGACAATTATTTCACATGGAATGCCGTATCCCCAAAATGTGGAAATGGCGAAAAATTGTGAAGCTATTATCCGTGAGCAAGGGGCAGTACCAGCAACCATAGCAATTATGGATGGAAAAATTAAAATTGGTTTAAATGATGAAGATTTACAAACATTGGCAACCGCAAAGGATGTTGCGAAAGTTTCACGTAGAGATTTGGCTCAGGTTTTATCTGAAAAGAAAATGGGCGCTACTACGGTTGCAACTACGATGATATGTGCGAAACTTGCTGGTATTAAATTTTTTGTGACAGGCGGAATAGGTGGAATTCATCGTGGATATGAACAGACACTAGATGTTTCAGCTGATTTAGAAGAGCTTGCACAAACGGATGTTAACGTTATTTGCGCAGGGGCGAAGTCAATCTTAGACTTGCCGAGAACATTAGAATATCTTGAAACGAAGGGGGTTTGCGTCGTAGGATATAAAACAGAATATTTACCACAATTTTTTACTGCTGAAAGTGAGTATAAATTAAACACGAGAATGGATTGTGTTGAAGATATCAGTGCCTTAATACATACAAAAGAGAAATTAGGTTTACAAGGTGGCATTTTAATTACCAATCCTATACCTAAGGAAGATTCTATGGATAAGGCATATATTGATTCTTTGATTTTGCAAGCAGTAAAAGAAGCTGATGAAAAAGGAATTAAAGGAAAAGCCGTTACACCTTTTCTGTTAGCTGAAATCGTTAAAAACAGTCATGGTGAAAGTCTTAAAGCAAATATTGCATTAGTATACAATAATGCAAAGCTAGGTGCAAAGCTGGCGGTTGAATATTTTAAATAGATAATATGAATGTAGAGGAGATTGTACTTATCTCCTCTTTTTGATGCCACAAACATTTCTTATTTTTTAATTATTTATCTTGCTAAATACGTAACAAGTTGCTATAATATGAGTAACTTGTTACTAATAAAGGAGATAAACATGGAACTACAGGAACTGATACAACGTTTTTCAAAGACGCGTGAGCAACAGGAAAAAGCTATTTTTAGTACTTTATTCATATTAGGGAATCGTTTGCAGACTATTTTTGATGAACGGATCCCAGATATCACATTAAAGCAGTTTATGTTGCTGTCATTAATTCGCCAAGCAGATACACAGATGACCTTTACTCAATTAGGTAGTATGATGGGGTGTTCGAGACAAAATGTTAAAAAGTTAGCAGCTGTTTTAGAACGAAACGGTTATGTAACCATCAAAAAAAACAAAGCAGATGTGCGGGCAGCTACAATTGTTCCTACACCAAAGATGCATGATTTCTTTGATACGGTATTTGTGAATTATCAAACAGAGCTTACGTATGTATTTGAACACTACAGCAATGAAGAATTACAACAATTGTTTCAATTGTTTATGCGTTTATATGAGGGAGTAGAGTGTTTGGAAAAGAGGACAAAAAGTGAAAAAGCATAAAAAAATGAAACGCATTGCTATCTGTGTACTTGTGGGTTTGGTGGGAATCGGCATTTCCATCGTTGTATTATTACAGGATATTACACAAAAAACAAACCGGATAAAGCTTCATACACCGAAACTTGCAGCAATAAAGGATGGTGTGTATGAAGGAAGTTATAGCATATTTCCTGTATCCGCAAAGGTCAAAGTGTATATTGAAAACAAACGCATAGCCGATGTGAAAATCATTACCCATGAACATGGTTTAGGAAAGGCTGCTGAAAATATCGTAAGCGATGTATTGCAGAAACAATCCTTAGAGGTAGATACTGTATCACAAGCAACCATTAGCAGTGTATGCATTTTAAAGGCTGCCGAACAGGCGATGGAAAAAGGAGAATAACATGAAGAATTTAATTATCTATACATCAAAATATGGCGCATCCCAACGCTATGCAGAAATGATATCACATGCGTTAGGGGATCCTGCGACGGAATTAAAGCAATGTAAGAAGCAAATGTTAGAAACAGCCGATCGTATTATCCTTGTAGGAGGTATTTATGCCGGAAAAATTGCTGGGATGAAGTATGTAAAGAAAATGGAACGTCATATTAAGATGAAAAAAATTCATGTATTTGCGGTAGGGGCAAGTGCGTATTGTGATGATTATCTTGAAGAAATTAAAATGAATAACATGAAGAATTGTAATCTTACGATTTCGTTTTCCTATGGGCAAGGGACATATGATGAAGAGAAGATGAATTTCAAAGACAGAGCATTATGTCGCTCATTACGCAAAGCTTTACAGGGGAAAGAGGTTTCGGAAATGGATGCATCTATGCGTGCGTTGGTAAATACGCAAGGAAAAGCCCATGATTGGATAGATAAAAAATATGTGGATATGTTCTTAAAAAAGGTAAATGGATGCAGTAACGCATAGATATATGCGTAACCTATATGAGCTGGCCTCATTTCAACCTTGATAATTTGAAAATGGAAGGAAAGTGCCTTAATATGGTATGATTGTATGTTTTATGAAACGGTGGCTTCTAATAGAAATGGAAGCTGCCTTTTTTTCATGTGAAAGGGAGATGATCGTCAATTAATAAAAATAAACCAAAAAAGTCAATTGTACACGAAAGAAACCATTTAAATTGACATGAGCACTGGAAATTGTTTATAATTAAACTGTGAGTTTAATTATAAGAGGAGGAGACAATGGGACGAAGGAAAAAAGAGCCGAAAAGTACTCATCGGGAAAAGATTGCTGCAGCAGCATCTACCTTATTTATGCAAAAGGGTATTACGGCGACTTCTATGGATGATATAGCAAAAGCAGCCGGATACAGCAAAGCGACCCTTTATGTTTATTTTAAGAACAAGGAGGAAATTATCGGTATTTTGGTTTTAGATAGTATGCGAAAACTTTACGATTCTATATCTTCTGCGTTAGTACAAAAGGAAACAACGAAAACAAAATATGATTTTATTTGTCGTGGATTGGTGCAGTATCAAGAAGCATTTCCTTTTTATTTTAAAATGGTATTAGATAACATCAATATTGACTTTGAAAATAATGATTGTTTGCCCGAGGAGAAGGAAACGTATCAAATAGGAGAAAAAATAAACGATAAGTTAAAAGATTTTCTGATATCTGGTATGGAAAACGGTGATTTGCGTGAAGATCTGAAAATTATCCCAACTATATTTACTTTTTGGGGGATGCTATCAGGACTTATTCAACTAGCTACAAATAAGGAGAACTATATTCAAAGTACGATGAATTTATCGAAAAAGCAATTTTTGGATTGTGGTTTTCAAATGTTGTATCAATCTATTGCAAAGGAGAAATGACTATGAATGAAAAGAATGTACTTGCCATTTTTGGTAGTCCCCATACAAATGGGATGACAGCAGCTATGTTTGATTGTGCAGTTCATAAAGCAGAAGAAAGGGGATATACAGTAAGGAAAGTAAATTTATATGAAAAAAATATTTCTTTCTGCAAAGGTTGTCGGGCTTGTATGGATACCAAAGTTTGTGTTCAAAAAGATGATATACAAGAAATTGTTGCCTTATTACATGAATCCTTGATTGTATTTCTGGCAGCACCTGTTTATTGGGCAAATGTGCCAGCACCGGTCAAAAATTTGTTTGATAGATTATTAGGAACAGCAATGGAAGAAACGACAACTTTCCCCAAACCACGTTTAAAAGGCAAGAAATATTTGCTATTAACTTCCTGTAATACTCCTGCACCGTTTTCATGGATTTTTGGTCAAAGCAGAGGGGCAATCCGTAATATGGATGAATTTTTCAAAACAGCAGGTATGAAACCTATAGGAAAAATTGTGTGTGCAAATGCGGCTAATAGAAAGAAACTATCCCCGGCATTAATTAAAAAGATAGAGCGGTGTGTGAAATAAATGGATTGTATTGTTTACTTATATGCTTAATATTGGAAAGATAGCAAGATGATTAGAGAATACAAGATAAAATGAAAATGACGTAGCATTTACGTCATTTTTTAATGGGATAGGATACTTAAAACTTCATATAAGACATTGCGTAAAAGCGGAAGACGTTCACTAATAATTCTTTTGCATTCTGTATATGTTCTTATATAGTTTATTAAAAATCGGCATTTTCTGTTTGATATTGAAAATTGGAAGATAACCATTCTCCAGTTTGTCAAAATAATTGTTCCTCATGACGCTAATTTGAAACGATTAGCAGTTTCACAAGATATCATTCTCTTTAAGCAAAGCGTATAACATTTATTCATCGTTAGATGACAAACTTTGCATAAGAGCAAAGAAATGCTTTGGTTCTCCTGTACTGAAATATTCATACCAATACTCCAGGGTGCTTGATTGAAAGACATTTAAATGCTTAATAATTTGTTTTGACCATAGCAAGGCTCCGGCTGAACTTGCTGTAATAAGGTTATTATCTGCCACAGAGGGCTTATCAATATAATGATTTTTCCCTTCATAGCAAGGAGAAAACATGTCTAGATAACCTATCCCATTACTTGTATGGGGACGATTATCCAATAACCCATAGTTAGCAAGTGCTACAGTGGCTCCACAAATTGCACAAACAGTAGCACCTAAAGAAAGAAATTCGCTCGCTTTTTCAATAATTGTACCATGTTTTGGATCGCTCCAAGTGTCAGCGCCCGGTAAGAGTAAGACACTTGTTTCATTCACAACAATATCATCGATTAAGCAGTCGGGTACTATTGTCATACCACCCATTGTGTGGATAGGCTCATTAGAGCAGCTAACTGTTTTGAGTGCTATACGTTGTGCATCTTTCTTAAAGAAACGACCAGATTTAAGCTCTGAAATAACATGACCTAATTCCCAATCTGCTAAAGTATCAAGAATATAAACATAAACGGTAACCATAAAATTCCTCCATTTTCGTTTGCTTATTATCCACTTTTAAAAGTTCCTAAGCTTTAAATTTCATACAAATTAATTACATTCTTTGCATCATAATAGTGAAACTTTTCTAGTAGTTGCTGTTTATTATGACAACTATTAAATTATCTGATCTAATGTATGGCACATGAATATCATTATTTATCGTCTATTACATAGGATGTTTACATATCCGATAATTTCCTTATAATTCTTTATTGTCATTTTGAACAGTAATGATTACTAAGAATTTTTTCTTTTTATTATAGACTCCTTTCGTTACTTAGTGTATCACACTATCGTTGACACCATTATGACAACAATCTATAATAAAATAAGTAAATTTGAAAGGTGGTAACCAAATGAAAGTTGATAGACTAATAAGTATAGTTTTGGTTCTCCTTGATAAAAATCGTATTAGCGCACAAGAGTTAGCGGACATGTTTGAAGTTTCATTACGCACAATCTACCGTGACATAGATGCTATTGAATTGGCAGGCATTCCTATTCGTTCTACATCGGGAGTTGGCGGTGGATTTGAGATCATGCCAAATTATAAGATTGATAAAAAGGTATTTTCAACTGCTGATCTTTCCGCTATTCTAATAGGACTTTCCAGTATTTCAAACATGATACAGAGTGATGAATTAAGAAATGCACTTGCGAAAGTCAAAAGTTTTATACCCACAGAAAGGGCTAAAGAAATTGAACTAAAGGTTAATCAAAATTTTATATCTAATTTGCGATTATCCGCATAAACACTATACTTTCAAGCACTTTGAAGTATAGAAAATTATTTAATTTACCACGAATTTACCACAATTGAATGAGCCTTGATATGACAATAAAATAGCACTAAAAAGACACCCTTTACACCTGAGTGGTGTCTTTTGTTAAAAAGCAGTCAATCCTAAGACTAACTGCTTTGTGTGTATGGATATAAAGTTGTCAAACTGGGATTGTATGTTGGAAATTATTCTACATCAATCACATCATCTTCACCTATTTCTATGAAAGTGGTGCTACTATCTGTTGAAACGTTTTTAGATACTGACATATTAAATATTATCAAGAGGATATTCAATAGCACAATTACTAGGAATATAACCCCAGCAATTTTCCAAATTTTTTTGCTACGCCTATTCTTAATTGCCATCTGTTCACTGATTTTTGCAAGTTGTTCTGCGATGACATCATTATCATCTTCATCAGGTATTGTTCCTCCAAGCAATACAAATTAACATTATAGTTGCATTACTCTTATATTGATGTAAAACTTAATATTCTATTGTTCCCAATATCACATAGAACCGAATTTACTACCACTATCTTATTTAAAAATGAAAATATCTTCTATCGGTGCATTGAGAACCCGTGAAATATCAATCGCCAGTTTTAGAGATGGATTGTATTGTGCTTTTTCCAACCTCATAATTGTTTCTCTACGAACCCCGACTTTTTCTGCCAGTTGTTCTTGTGTTAAACCTTGTGCTACACGATATACCTTTAAGTTGCACATGAAATCTTCTACCATGACTTATTCTCCTTTTTCGTAGCGGTATAATAAATAGTTGCTAAGAAAAATGACTAAAGCATAGATAAGTGAAACAGAAATGAGCATAAAAATTGCACACCATTCCACATTACGAGAAAACATTCCTATTGCCATAAGCCAAATGACTATAAAGAGAAGTTTAAATCCTACTTTATAGGCGTTTATTTCTGCTTTTCTTTTATTTTCTAAAAAAAGTTCATCTTCTAAAGTGTGAGAAAGTTTTCCTTCAAAGAAAAAGCCGAAAAAGCCAAAAAATATAAAGAATACAAAAGGATATATTTTCCCATATTCAAAATAAGTCCAAAAACCGCTAAAACCTAGAAATCCAAATATTCCACACAGTCCCCAATATGAAGATACTGTTCTTGAATAGTTTTTGTCTTTAAAATTTTTAGAAAAGGCGTTTTTAAAGAAGATAACTGTTACATATAAGACATAAATAGCTATCAAAGCACCGACTATCAACATTGGTATATCCTTTATGGAAAATACATAATTAGACATATCCATGTTTTTAACCCAGCGTGCGTCGTTAAATAATAAAGAGTAAATTATCCCTGCAATCAGTAATATTACACACCCTACTCCCATAAAGATAACTTGTTTCATTTGTTTTTTTGTCATAATCATCCCTCTTTTCAATGTGATGTTTTTGTATCTTTATAAGACAAATATATCACTTAATATAAATGGTGTCAACAAGAAAATGATACAAATACATCTCATATCGTTTTTATATAATTTACTACAAATCAGATTTTGTCCCTTTCTTCCTCTTGTCTGCCACAAACAGTAAAGGAAAAGCCCTGTCAAGAGCCTTGCCACCATTGATGGTGCTTTGCACTCTTTACTGGGCTTTTTGTTTGCTGTATCTTCTACAAAGAGGAAAAGGGTTACTCGTCCTCATCATCAAAATCGTTATTTTTCAATACTTCCCGTAATAATTCCATATCTTCTTTTGAATTGGGGTTTATCATTTTTACGACTTGATAAGGTGTCCTATATTTATGTCCCTCTATGCTTTCACCGAACATATCCATGCTGTATAAATCATCATAGTGGTCTAACAGTTTTTGAAACTTCAAATGCTGGATAAATTCTTTGATTGGATAAAGGTCGGACGCTACAATGCTTTTTCCGTTGATGTAGTCGGTAATATATTCCCGTAACTTTTTCAACTCATATTCCAGCCATTCTTCTTCGCTGTCAAAGAAGTTGTCATAATGCCCATGTTTTAATTCTGCATTTAGTCGTTCTTCAATTCTTAAAAACTGGCAGACTTCCTTTTCGGCTTGATTAACATACTTCCATTCTCCCGACAGTAATTCATTTGGGGTTACACCCAGCACGTCCATTATCTTTTCTAACGTATCAAAGGTAGGATAATTCACACCACGTTCAATCTTGGAAAGGCTCTGCATATTGATACCGATTTTGTCCGCAAGTTCCTGTTGTTTCATTCCTCTGTGTTTTCTTATGGTCTGTATGTTTTCTCCTAAGAAACTGATTTTCTTTTCATAATGCTCCATAACTTAGTATAACCGCTCCTTTCGTTGCTTTTTTTGACGTTTATAAGCATATCATACTTAATCTATATCCAAAAGTCAACAAAAACTTCTTGACAAGTAATTCTAATGGCGTTATTATCGTGTTAGATAGAGCGATTAAGCACGCTAGGGTCAATCACACGCTTGAGTAAGCATATAGAATAGATATTTTCACTTTGATAGCATGAATAGACATGGACTATCAGACTGAAAATCGGGTTTCTGACTGGGCTGTTCCGTTTAGCCACGAGCCTTACAAGGCTCGTGAGCGTTAAGAACGGGGCAGACACAGGAAGAAAGGGAACGCCTTTAGGCGTTCGTAAAGGGCGTATATGTAACACCGCCCTGCGCATACATGTCATAGTACCTAGAAACTGTGATAAATAAAGGACAAAACACGATTTTTACCCCGCAAAAAAACGGGAAGTACGAAAGGAGTAATGCACTATAACTACACACAAAAATTTATCCGTTAAGATTGATTACATCAGCATTGTATTTGATACTGCAACCGCTGAAGATGTAATCATGCACATTTTAGGTTTACCGACTGACATTTTCAATGTTTATCCAGCAACGATAAAATTCAAGACTTATCAAGCACGCTGGCAGATTGGAGATATTTATGTATCGGGGGACGCAAGAAAGACAGAGGACAACCCACAGGGGCTAGGCTGTTATCTTGTTATGACTGGCAGAGGTTGTGATGATATTTTCCGTATTCTCGATAGTAGGAATTGTACCTTTGGAGATATGTTCCGACGTTGTGAGCGAAGATACGGACTGGATAACTTCCATTTTACAAGACTTGATATTGCCATTGATGATAAGAACGAAAAGCCATTCTTTACCATAGAGCAGATAAAGAAGAAATGCGAAAAAGAGGAATTTATTTCTAATAGTGAGGGCTACCACTTTGACGAAAGCAAGTTTGATGATTTCGACACCGCAAAGACTGTTTATATCGGTGCTGGTAAATCGGGATTGTCCTACCGCTTTTATGATAAGGATAAGGAAGTCTGTTCAAAACATAATAAGACACTTGATGAAGTCGGCAGTTGGAAACGGACAGAAATGCAACTGCGTGATGATAAGGCTCATGCTTTTGCCATGACATTCAAAGACAGACCGCTGGAACTTGGGGAACTGGCTTTCGGGCTATTGGCAAACAACCTACGCTTTGTCGTGCCAAACAGAAATGAAAGTAATAAGAGCAGATGGAAAACGTGTCGGTTTTGGGAACGCTTTTTAGGGGCTGTGGAAGTCTTGAAAGTGCAAGTACCGAAACTACATAATTCTCTTGAAGAAACACAGCAATGGCTCACAGAGGGTGGCGTGATTTCCGCTGTCAAAAGTTTTTACTTCTTAGAAGAACATGACGCATTAGGTGGACTGGAAAAAGTGGGAACTATGCTTGATAAGGCAAGATACAGTAATTCCCTTTCCAGCAAACTAACCGCCCACTTACAGAGGATAAACCGCACCGACCTTATCCCCTATATCCAGTATGACACAAAACAAGGGAAAGGGGGTATCTAATGAATAACAACGATATTCCTGTATGGGAAAAGTACACCCTTACCATTGAAGAAGCGTCAAAATATTTCCGTATCGGAGAAAACAAGTTAAGACGATTGGCAGAGGAAAACAAGGACGCTGGCTGGCTCATTATGAATGGCAACCGCATACAGATTAAACGCCGACAATTTGAAAAGGTCATTGACAAATTGGACGCAATCTAATGCAAATGAGCCTTGTATGTGTTATGATGAACACAAGTCATATCAAGGCTCTTTCCAACAAGGAAAGGAGCAGACACCATGAAAGAAAAAAGACGGGATAGCAAAGAACGTATCCTGCATACTGGAGAGAGCCAACGAACAGACGGAAAATA
>NZ_CAXUBY010000024.1:0-43040 GCF_964249515.1 Eubacterium sp. 3_1_31 | reverse complement strand
GGTAAGCGTAGCCTGAATCTGAGCCCCTTGGGGCGATTACGTAAAAACCACCAGCTAAGCTGGTGGATATTTATTTTCATAATCGTCTTGAATGTTTATTTAATGAGGATTATCGGCCATCGTATCCCAAACGATATGAGGATCTTCATTAATGGCAGGAGTATCCTGATAAAGATTACTTACATCAAAATGATAATTGCTCATATCCAATGGTTGGCTGGCACCATCATATGCATTTACTACAGCATGAACTTCATTCTTGGCAAACAGATATACATCACTTTTGCCATACTCGCTAGAAAGGCTGGCGGTATATTGATTATCATATACGCCATTATCACTAGATATGGAAGAAATGGTCCATGGTTTCAAATCTTCTAATTCATTTGATACAAAGCTGGTAATTTGTGAAGTCGGCATATTGGTGATGACATAGTTTGGCGCAATATCTAACAGCTTATTAATATAAGTAATAGCGCTTGGTGAAATCAGTTTATTGATGATGGCTTTGATGATACGCTGCTGGGCGCGTTCACGGCCGGCATTGTCATAGCCTTCTGTCTTACGGTGCCGGGAATAAGCCAGTGCCTGTTTACCATTTAAATGCTGTTTACCTTTCTTCAGACAGATCAAATCTTCTTTCTTGAAACTGCGATTTTCATCCTGCTCACAGAAATTAATTTCGACATCCACATCAATGCCGCCAATCGTATCTACAATCTCAATCAGTGAATTGAAACTGACACGGGCATAATAATCAATCGGGATATTGAAAAACTGTTCAATGGTTTCCACACTTGCATCCACCCCATATAAACCGGTATGTGTCAGTTTATCATTTGCATTTTGTAATGCTGTATTCGGAATAAAACCATCTCTAGGCAACGAGACCATATCAATGTGATTGGCCTTGGGGTTGACGATTAAGATCAGATTCGTATCTGTACGTGTCTGTTGATCTGGAGAACCCATATTATCCAGACCGCTCAGATATATCGTAAAAGGCTGTTCTGTAATATCTTTTTCTTCCTTTTGACTGCTTTCCTTTGGTTTTTCAATCGTGTCAAGAATGGTGACTTGTTTTTCAAAATCTTTCATATTAGATTTTGACATACCATAATATACATCACTCATGACAATCGCCTGTACTTCATTTAGGCTAAGATCTGATAATAAGGTTGTATAATCCAGCTCTTCCTTTACCTGCATATTGGCGATAGAAGATCGTAACTGTTTTTGTGCATAGGCAGCATTTTTCTTATCTACTCCATTTTGAAAACCGATGGTTTTATTTGCCAAGTCTTTGATAGAGGAAATATTGCTGTTTTTAGCGGTTAAAATATGTAATTTGGTAATAGAACTTTGGGCATTTTGATTCATGCGATTGATGGTCATGCGTGATTTATTTAAGAAATACCCGCTGCCTCCGATGATGACACATAATACAATGATGAAGGCACGTTTAACCAGGATAAACCATTTTGGCATCTTGCGTAAACTGACAAGGAATAATCCGATAAAAATAAGGAAAATTACGACTGCACCCATGAATACCCAGGTATGTGGAAGAATACCAAAGCTAAAGGCAATGGTAAAAGAAATAATACTGATGATTAAGAAGATCAATAAAAAGAAAAGATCAATTGTTCTTGTATAATAACGCTTCGGTTTCTGCGCTTTTTTTGTCTGCTTCATGTAAACACCCCATTAAATAAAGTTATCTGTTTTATTATAATATAGTCGCAAAGAAAATACTATTTTGTTTTTCTGAATATTTTGTAATATTCCCATTCCTTCCATATGGCTGCCCCTGCTGCGATCATCATTTTTTATCTTAGAAAACAAGTGCCACCTTCATCATACAAGCAGCCAGAAAGAAACCTTGTCGAAGTATGACGACTATGCAAAGTACATTGCATCTAAGCGAGTTAAAGGTTTGTAAAGATTTGCGAAGAAATTCATTTTATATTAAGGAAATCATGAGGAAAGTATAGTATAATAAGCGGGAGGTGATTTTGTGTCGTTTTTAGAACATTTAAACAAACAGCAGGTAGAGGCGGTTCATACAGTAGATCAGCATCTGCGTATCATTGCAGGAGCTGGCAGTGGAAAGACGCGTGTCGTGACGACCAGAATCGCGTATCTGATAGAAGAGATGCAGGTGTATCCTAATAAAATATTAGCGATCACTTTTACGAATAAGGCAGCTAAAGAAATGAAGGAACGTGTAGAAGGAATGCTTGGCGAGGTGGCTAAGGCTGTCCAGATCTCAACGATTCATTCCTTTTGTGTACGTCTGTTAAGAGAGGATATCTTAGAAGTAGGCTATCCACGCAATTTTACGATTTTGGATAGTGATGATCAAAAAAGCATTTTACGGGATGCTTATAAACAAATGCAGATTGATGTGAAAAGCTACAGCTATAATTCTATGTTGGGCTATATCAGTGCCAATAAAACTAATTTTGTAGATCCTGTGATGGCAAAAGCGAATGCCGGACCATGGGCAGGGGAGCAGATCAAGGCTGATGTGTATGCTTATTATGAAAAACGTCTGAAAGAGATGTATGGGTTAGACTTTGATGATTTGTTAGTTTTTGCTTACCGTATCTTAAAGGATAAAGAAGAAGTACGGGCAAAATGGCAGCGTCGTTTTACGTATATCCATGTTGATGAGTTTCAGGATGTGGATAATTTACAGTATGCTATCATACGTCTGTTAGTAGGTGATCACAGCTATTTATGTGTGGTCGGTGATCCGGATCAAACCATTTATACTTGGCGTGGTGCGCAAGTGGATATCATCATGAATTTTGAACGTGATTTCCCTAACAGTAAGACAGTCATTTTGAATCAGAATTATCGTTCTACACAGCCGATATTGAACGGGGCGAATGCCTTGATCCGCAATAACCGCAATCGTATTGAGAAAGACTTATTTACGGAAGTGGAAGGGGATAATCCCATCATTCACTTTACGGCAATGGATGATGCCAATGAACCGGTTTGGGTTGCCAGCCGTATCATGGCTTTATCCCACAGCGGTGTTTGCTATCGGGATATAGCGGTATTGTATCGTTCTAACTATTTATCACGCGGACTGGAAAAAGCGTTGTTGGATTTTCGCATCCCTTATCGTATTTATGGGGGCATTCGTTTCTATGATCGTGCAGAAATCAAGGATGCGTTAAGCTATTTGCGTTTATTGGCACCAAAACAAGAGGATGATGAAAAGGAATTGTATAAAAACCTTTCCATCAAACGAATCATCAATATGCCCAAACGCGGTATTGGCGCAAAAACGATGGAGCTGATTGAGCAGCAGGCGGAACACGATAATACCAATATGTATGAAATAATCAAACAGTATGAAATCGGCAAAGGCAAGGCAAAGGCTAATATTCAGGCATTTGTGGCGTTGATTGAAGAATGCCGTCAGCTGGTGGATGAAATCAGCATTGATCAACTGTTGGAAAAGGTATTGGAAGATAGTGGCTATCTGGATATGCTGCGGGAAGATAAAGAAATTGAGCGATTGGAAAATATCAAGGAATTGATTAGCGATATCGCCGACTATGTGGAAAATAACCCGCAGGGATCCTTACAAGAATATTTACAGGAGATTTCTTTATATACCGATAAAGAGGCAGATAGCAGTGGTGATTTTGTACAGTTAATGACGATTCATGCGGCAAAGGGATTGGAATTTGATAATGTCTTTGTATACAGTTTGTGTGAAGGAATATTTCCAAATGACAAAAGTGTTATCGAGGGAGGTCAAGCAGCTTTAGAAGAAGAGCGCCGATTGGCCTATGTGGCCTTTACCCGCGCAAGAAAACAGCTGTTTTTATCAGACTCTTATGGGTATAGCTATGTCTTAGATAAGCTAAAGACAACCTCACGGTTTGTTAAGGAACTGCCGGAAGAATACTTAGAAGAAGTTGGCGCTAAGCCACGAAATCATTTTGCGAGTGATGTTGATACATTTACCGGAAATGCCTTTTTATCCTCTCAAGCACCGCAGTTTCATGAGGAACATCAGGATGATATGATCCAAACGTTCCCTAATGATGAAGAAACGTCGATGGGTGGGGCAAAGGCGAGTCAAAATGATAGAAAAAGTGAAATGAAACATAAGAAAAAGGGCAGAATACGTAAAGGAGATTTGGTGAATCACAGTGTCTTTGGTGATGGTGTGGTCATTAAACTGGAAGGTGAACTTGCGGCAATTGCCTTTGATAAGCGATTTGGCATTCGTAAGATCAATGTGAATCATCCATCTCTAAGCAAGAAATAGGAGGCTGACATATGGACGTGCAACAGCGTATATTAGCATTACGAAAACAATTAGATACTTATGCGTATGAATATTATGTATTGGATCAGCCCAGTGTGCCAGATGCGGAATACGATCAGGCATATCAGGAGCTGTTAAAGCTAGAGGATACTTACCCGCAATATCGAGATCCCAATTCAATTACCCAAAGAGTTGGCGGTGTGGTTTTAGATGCGTTTACCAAGGTAACACACAAACAGCAGATGTTGTCCTTAAGCAATGCTTTTAATTTGGAAGACTTGCAGGCTTTTGACGAACGTGTGCGCAGTATCGTGCCAAAGGTGAGCTATGTGGTAGAATTGAAAATGGATGGACTTGCCATTTCTTTACATTATCACGATGGCCGCTTTGTACAGGCGGTGACTCGCGGCGATGGCTTTGTGGGTGAAGATGTAACCAATAATGTTCGTACGATTGCTTCCATTCCAATGCACATTGAACGCATGGGCGATGTAGAGGTGCGTGGAGAAGTCTTCATGCCAAAGAAAAGCTTTGCGGAACTCAATGCGCAACGTGAAAAGAATGGCGAAGATGTTTTTGCGAATCCCCGCAATGCGGCAGCTGGCAGTATTCGTCAATTAGATAGTAAAATTGCGGCTAGTCGAAAACTGGATGCGTTCTTATATTATTATGAGGATGCTTTAGGCGCTGGGATACAGACACATGAAGAAGCGTTAGAAACAATGGAACAGCTGCATATCAAGGTGAATCCATTACGTCGAGTATGTAACAGCATGGATGAGGTATGGAGCTTTATTCAGGAAATGAGTGAGCAGCGTAATGATCTTCCATATGAAATTGATGGTATGGTCATCAAAGTGAATGAATTGACAGCCTGGGAACAATTAGGTACGACCGTGAAAGCCCCAAGGTATGCCGTTGCCTATAAATTTCCGGCTGAAGAAGTTGTTACTAAGCTGTTAGATATCGTCTTAACCGTTGGCAGGACCGGACGGATTACCCCCAATGCGGTGTTGGCACCGGTGCGTGTCGCCGGTACTAGTGTATCAGCAGCACAGCTGCACAATGAGGATATGATTAAGGAAAAAGATATCCGTATTCAGGATGATGTCGTTGTGCGCAAGGCCGGAGATATTATCCCAGAAGTTGTACGGCCATTGCTTGATCGGCGCAACGGAACACAGGCGCGTTATGTGTTTCCTAAGGAATGTCCGGTATGTGGCAGTGCGTTAGTGAGATTGAGTGATGAAGCAGCGCATTATTGTATCAATCAGGATTGCCCAGCCCGCGTTGTGGAAAGTATTATCCATTTTGCCAGTCGTGATGCCATGGATATTGATACCTTAGGCGATAAAAAAGTCGAATTCTTCCATAAGGAAGGGTTGTTAAATACGATCGAGGATATTTATCATTTAAAAGATCATAAAGAAACAATTTTACAGATGGAAGGCTTTAAGGAACGTTCTTATCAAAAACTTATTGATGCTATTGAAGCAAGCAAACAGAATCCTTTAGAGGATTTGGTCTATGGCTTAGGCATTCGTCAGGTTGGCAAAAAAGCAGCCAAAGTCTTGGCAAAACATTTCCTTACGATGGAGAAATTAATGGCCGCAAGTGAAGAAGAGCTGGTTGCTATCAAAGATATTGGCGATATTACAGCGCAAAGTATCGTGGCCTTCTTCCGAGAACCTAAGAATGTGGAATTGATTGATCATCTGCGTGGCTTTGGTTTACGTATGGATAGTGAGGAAGAAATCATTCAGGAAAGTATGTTCACTGGTAAGACCGTTGTCTTAACTGGAAGTTTGCAACAGATGACACGCAATGAAGCTAAGGAGCTTTTAGAATCCTTAGGTGCTAATGTGAGTGGCTCTGTATCAAAAAAGACAGATCTGGTCATTTATGGCGAAGCTGCCGGCAGTAAACTGACAAAGGCGCAAAGCTTAGGTGTTGCGACGATGGATGAAGCAACCTTTTTACAGGAGGTGAAGACATCATGAAACATAAAACAACAGGATTACTTGCCTTAGCGGCTATCCTAGTAGTAAGCGGCTGTAACAGTAGTTCCAATAAACCAAAAAAAGATACAACCAGTGAAGAGACCACAGTCATTCATGAAGGTGACTATGCGGCTTTACTGCCCTTTGAGGCAAGCAGTTCACGCATTAAACATGCCTATACGACCAATTTGAATGAAGCGATGATCATTGGGGTAGGAATGATGAACCTTTCCAAAGAACATTTTTCACCGGATGATTATGCTTATAAGGAAAGTCAGTTTTTGAGCTATGATGCCTTAGATGCGACAGGACTTGATCGTGTCGGTTTATTAGGCAGAACGAGTGAAAAGAATCCGAATGGTATGAATCCGGCAATCGGCACCGAAATTGATACCAATAACGGAAAGAAAAAAATTGGCAGTCAGGATGTCTTACTTATTGATATCTATGAGCTAGACTGGTATGATGGTAAGGATTTAGAAGGGTTATCTTTAGGTATTGTCCTCAATGATGAAATTGGTGACAGTGTCAATCCAGACATCGTAAGTGATGCGAAATTACGGGCGTATGGGGAAGAGGTCGGCCGTAAGGTTGTCAGCTACTTGCGTAAGACCCATCCGGAAATCGGCCAAAAGACACCAATCTATGTAACCTTGTTTAAGGAAAGCGGTGTGAATACGACCTTACCGGGAACCTTTATAGAAGAAGCCTATTTTGAATCCAAGACGATTGGTGAATACAGTAGGCTGAATGAAGCTTGGGCCTTATTCCCAAGCAGTGCCGCAACAAAGCTAGACAGTACCAATGCGACTTACTTTGATCGCCTGGTAAAAGAAATCAAAAATTTCTTCCCGGAAGATACTGCCGTGATTGGTACCGGACATTTCAAGGATAAGGAATTAGCATCCTTAACGATTGATATTTCCATGCATGCGAAGACATGGCCGGAAGCCAATGCGATGATGCAGAAGGTAAATTCATCGCTGTCAATTTTCTCTAGCACTAGCTTTGCGATTAAGGTGCGTTTAAAAAGCGATGATGTCTTAATTGGCGCAATGCAAAGAGAAAAAGGCAGCAGTAAGGTAACCGTTATACAATTAATGGAGTAGGAGGAACATATGGAAGCGTATAGTGCAGAATATTTTAAGAAACTGGCGCATGATATCATGTTTGATGTCAGCGATGATGAAGTCGTCGAGCTGCAGGCAGAGTTTAAAGAACTGCTGTCACAGATTGATGTACTAAATGAAATTGATACCGAAGGTGTGGAAGAGATGATCTATCCATTCGAAGCAGAAACAAAATTCCTGCGTGAAGATGTGGTTGCAAATGTAATCTCTCAGGAAGATGCTTTAAGCAATGCGAAAAGCGTAAAAGCAGGACATGTACATGTACCAAAGGTGGTGAAGTAAGATGGATTTTGAAAGAGCGAGAATCGAAGATGTAGAAACACGTGTAAAAAGCGCTGTTGAAAGAGCAAAAGAAAAACAAGAAGAGCTCAATGCTGTTGTAAGCTTTGTCGATGTGGATAGCCAGTTAACTGATTTAGCGAACAAAGATCCACATGCCCCTTTGTATGGCATGCCAATCGTATTAAAAGACAATGTGAATATGAAGGGTGTTAGAACAACTGCCAGCTCTCGTATACTGGATAACTATATTCCTGTATATGATGCACATATCAGTGAAAAACTGAAAGAAGCCGGTGCGATTGTCATCGCCAAATCTTCTATGGATGAGCTAGGCATGGGTGGAACGAATAAGAATGCCTATACCGGCAAGGTTAATAATCCTTGGGATACAATGCGTATTTCCGGAGGCAGTTCCGGAGGTAGTGCAGTATTGGTTGCTAGTGGAGTAGTCCCTTTTGCCATCGGTACCGATACCGGGGACAGTGTACGTAAACCAGCTGCTTATAATGGTATTATCGGTATGAAACCAACCTATGGCAGAATTTCTCGTTATGGTATCATTCCTTATGCGAGCAGTTTGGATCATGTGGGATATTTTACTACGGCTATTGAAGATGCTGCTGTGGCATTGGAAGTATTAGCAGGAAGAGATGATCGTGATATGACCAGCTCTTATGAACCGGTACCAAACTATGCAAGCGATATCAACAGTGATATCAAAGGCAAGAAGATTGCGATATTGGATAATGTACAAGAAGCCATTACCAATGCTGAAATCAAAGAAAACTTTGATGCGCTGATGAAAAAATTACAGGCGAGAGGAGCCATCGTTGAGCATGTACGCTTTGATGATAAGCTGATGCGTGCGATGCTGCCGGTCTATTACATCATTGCCAATGCCGAAGCTACAGCAAACCATTCCAATTTAGATGGTATCCGCTTTGGTATGCGTGAAGATGGGGCAAGTGTGGAAGAAGTCATGATCAATTCCCGTACCAAAGGCTTATGTCCTTATGTACGTAAACGTTTTGTCATCGGCAGCTACTCTTTGTTTGAAGAAAACCAGGAAAAAATCTTCCGTAAGGCACAAAAAGTACGCCGTTTGATCGTTGAAGAACTGAAAAAAGCATTAGCTGGTTATGATATCGTGATTGCCAGTGCATCCGGCATGATTGCGCCAAAAAGTGAAGACAGCCAAGATGAACACCTAAGCAAGGATGTCTTGGTTGCCGAAAACTATATGGTTATGGGGAATTTCTCCGGCTATCCAAGCATGAGCATGCCAACCGGCTTTGTGGAAGGGATGCCAATCGGTATCAATATGACCGCAAAGCCATTTGCTGAACAAACCTTATTTAATATCGGAAAAGCTATTGAAGAAGAAACCGGCTTAAAAGGAAATGATGTGGAGGTGGACGCATGAAATACGAAACAGTCATTGGAATTGAAATCCACTGTGAATTAAAAACGAAGACAAAAATGTTCTCCTCAGCACCTGTCGCTTTTGGAGAAGTTGCCAATACCTGTGTCAATGAAGTGGACTTAGGTCATCCCGGAACATTGCCATGTGTCAATAAGGAAGCCGTAAAGCTCGCAATTAAAGCAGCTACAGCCTTAAAATGTGAAATTGATCCACTCGTAAAATTTGACCGTAAGAATTACTATTATTCTGATTTGCCAAAAGGCTTTCAGATTACTCAGCAGTTTCATCCTATCGGAAAAGGTGGCTGCATTCATATCGAAACCAAGGATGGCGTAGAGAAAGATATTCGCATTAACCGCATCCACATGGAAGAAGATACCGCAAAACAATTTCACTCAGACGCCGGTACATTGATTGACTTTAACCGTGCCGGTACACCTTTGATTGAGATTGTCAGTGAACCGGATATCCGCAATGGAGCAGAAGCTGCCGCTTATGTGGAAAAGCTGAGAACATTATTGTTGTATTTAGGTGTTTCGGATGTAAAGATGGAAGAAGGCAGCATGCGTTGTGATGTCAATGTATCCATTCGTGAAGCAGGCAGTGATACCTTTGGCACAAAGACGGAGGTTAAGAACCTAAACTCTATTTCCAATGTGCAAAAAGCCATTGATGCGGAAGTAGAACGTCAGATTGCACTTGTCAGCAAGGGTGAAAAAGTTGTACAGGCTACACGTCGTTATGATGAAACGCAAAAGACGACGATTCTAATGCGTAAAAAAGAAGGCGATGTGGATTATAAATTCTTCCCTGAACCAAATATTCCACCAATTCGTTTAGATGCTGCATGGATCAAGGATATTCAGGAACATATGGAAGAATTACCAGATGAACGTAAAGCACGTTATATGAAAGAAAATGGTTTAAAGGAATACGATGCCAGTGTTCTGGTTGCCAATCGTGACTTAGGTGATTTCTTTGATGCCGTATGTGAACATACGAAAAACTTTAAGAAAGCAGCAAACTGGGTCATCGTAGAATTGCCGGCAGCTTTGAATAAGGACAATATCAAGTTTGCCAACAATCCATGTGAGCCAAAGCATTTAGCTGCTATGATTAATATGGTAGAAGCCGGAGAAATCAGTGGCAAACAGGCAAAAGTCGTATTTGAAGAAATCATGAAAGGCAAGGATCCTAAGACAGTCGTGGAAGAAAAAGGCATGAAGCAGATGAGCGATACCGGTGAACTGTTGGCAATGGTTACCAGTGTATTAGATGCCAATCCTCAATCCATTGAAGACTTTAAAAACGGAAAAGACAGAGCCGTTGGTTTCTTAGTCGGACAGGTCATGAAGGCTAGCAAAGGACAGGCAAATCCGGCTTTAACGAACAAACTTATTCAGGAAGAATTAAAGAAAAGATAGCTTTTTCCAATGAAATTTAGTACAATGAATATTGTCAGGAGTGATAATATGGCGAAAAAAGGCAAAAAACAGACGACTGATAAACAGACGACTGGAAAAGCAAAACATACGAAAAGCAGAATTCTTTATTGGATTGCCGCTGTGGTAATTCTGATACCGGTGTTGCTTTTAGGTTATATTTATTTAAGTGCCAAAGAGAGTGCCGGCACGCCAACGGTTGGAAGTCGTTTTGACAATTCCCTTGATCCGGCAATCACAGAAGAACAATTAACAAAGGTAAAGGATGCTTTAAAATTTGATGGTGCAGAAAATGTGGAAGTCAATTTAAAGAGTGCTACCTTGCGCATTACTATTGATTTAGATGATAAAGCAGGCAGTAGTAAGGTGAAAAGTGTCTTAAATGATGCCTATGATAAGGTTGTTAAAATATTACCGGTCAAGACATATTTCACTAATCAAAAAGATGTGAGAATGTATGACCTGGATATTCATGTGTACAATTTCATCCCGGAAGGTGATGACACAAGCGGATGGGTGTATAAGGAAAAGGTGAAAAACGCCTCTGCGAAGAAAGCAGTAACCGATACCTTAAGCAGTGCCCGTAATAAGAAACAGGCAAATAAACTGTTAGAAGAACAGAAAAAGGATAAATAACAGAAAAGGGCGTAATGCCCTTTTTTAAGGAGTATGGGTATGAAGAAGAACGAACATGTATTTGGTGTATGCAGCGGCTATACAAGTGATGGGCATGGGGTTGTGAAAATTGATGGCTTTCCACTGTTTGTCAAAGGTATGATGAATAAAGAAAGTGGCGAGCTTGTTGTTACGTTGGTAAAAAAGAGCTATGGATTTGCGCGTTTGTTGAAGCTGGATAAGGTGAATGAAGAGCGTGTAAGTCCAGCTTGTCCAATCGCAAAACAATGTGGCGGTTGTCAGCTGCAGCATATGTCTTATAAAGAACAACTGGCATTTAAGAAACAGAAGGTGCAGGATGTTATTGAGCGCATTGCGAAATTGAATGTGCAGGTGGAAGATGTCTTAGGTATGGCACAGCCGGATCATTATCGCAATAAGGGACAGATACCGGTAGGTGTTGTAAAAGGACAGATCGTAACAGGGTTTTATCGTATTAATTCCAATACGATCATTGATACGGATAGCTGTGGCATTCAAAGTGAAAAGATCAATGCGGTGTTACAGACGATGCGAAGTTTGTTTAAAAAGTATGGAAATGCCGGTGTATTCCGTCATTTGTTGATTAAACATGCCTTTGCGACAGGAGAAGTCATGGTTGTATGGATTGTGCGACAGAAGAAGTTTGCACATAGGGAAGAAATGGTGCAGGAGTTAGTAAAGAGAATGCCTGAGATTAAAAGTGTTGTGTTGAATCTGAATACACGTGAGGACAATGTGATTTTAGGGAAACAGGAAGAGGTACTGTATGGGGAGTCGTTTATTACGGATGAAATTAATGGATTGAAGTTTCATATTTCCGCGAAATCGTTTTATCAGGTGAATCCTGTGCAGACAAAGGTGCTGTATGGAAAAGCGTTGGAGTTTTGTAATTTAAAGGGGAATGAAACAGTCATTGATTTATATTGTGGTGTGGGGACTATTAGTATGTTTTTGGCGCAGAAAGCTGGAAAGGTCATCGGTATTGAAATCGTTGAGCAGGCGGTGCGTGATGCCAGAGAGAATGCGGCCTTGAATGGCTTGGATAATGTGGAATTTGTGTGCAGTGATGCAGCGGCGTATGCGAAGGAGATGAGCGAGCAAGGAGGAAGAGCGGATGTTGTGGTAGTGGATCCACCGAGAAAAGGGTGTGATCAGGTTACCTTGGATAGTATCGTGCAGATGGCGCCGGAGCGGTTGGTGTATGTGTCGTGTGATCCGGCAACGTTGGCAAGAGATTTACGGATTTTGGAGGGGAAAGGGTATCGTGTTGAGGTGGTGCAGCCGGTGGATATGTTTCCGGGGACGCATCATGTGGAGACGGTAGTTCTTTTGTCCCACAAAAAAGCCGACAGTTATATCCACATTGATGTGGAGTTTGGAGAGGGCGAGGGCAAGATTCCGGTAGATAGTATTGCTAAAAGAGCCGAAGCGTACAAGCCCAAAGAAAAAGTGACCTACAAAATGATTAAGGAGTACATAGAAGCGAAATACGGCTTCAAAGTACATACCGCATATATTGCGGAGGTAAAAAGGGATTTAGGCTTGCCGATGTATGATGCTCCTAATGCAGTAGAAGAACTGAAACAGCCGAAGAAACATCCGACACCAGAAAAGGTAGAAGCAATCAAAGATGCACTTCGTTATTTTGCAGTGATATAAAACTTTACTTACAATCGAATATTTCTTACATAGCCGTTTATTCATTTATTTGAGTAAGCGGCTTTTTTCATCCCTATTTTTCGAAATAGGGATATTTTTTGTAGAAGGAGGAGGTTTATTTGAACACACAAATCATCGCCATCGCCAACCAGAAAGGCGGTGTGGGCAAGACAACGACCTGCGCGAACTTAGGTGTGGGACTGGCACAGGCCGGAAAGAAAGTGCTGCTGATCGACGGAGACCCACAAGGAAGTCTGACAATCAGCTTGGGCAATCCCCAGCCGGACAAGCTGCCCTTTACGCTGTCGGACGCTATGGGGCGTATCTTGATGGACGAGCCACTTCGTCCCGGCGAGGGTATCCTGCACCACCCAGAGGGTGTAGATCTGATGCCTGCGGACATCCAGCTATCTGGTATGGAAGTATCCCTGGTAAATGCCATGAGCCGTGAGACTATCTTGCGGCAATATCTGGATACGCTGAAGGGACAATACTCCCATATCCTCATCGACTGCCAGCCCTCCCTAGGGATGCTCACAGTCAATGCGCTGGCCGCTGCAAACAGGATCATAATTCCCGTTCAGGCGGAGTATCTGCCCGCCAAAGGGCTGGAACAGTTGCTCTCCACGGTAAACAAGGTAAAGCGGCAGATCAACCCCAAGCTCCAGATAGACGGTATCCTGCTGACGATGGTGGACAGCCGAACCAACTTTGCCAAAGAGATCTCCGCGCTCCTGCGGGAGACCTATGGCAGCAAGATCAAAGTATTCGGCACAGAGATCCCCCATTCTGTCCGGGCAAAGGAAATCAGCGCCGAGGGAAAAAGCATTTTTGCCCATGATCCCGGCGGCAAGGTGGCAGAGGGCTACAAAAATCTGACGAAGGAGGTGTTGAAACTTGAAAAGCAGCGCGAAAAAAATAGAGCTGGCCTCGGTAGATGATCTGTTTTCCACCGAAGAAGGCCGCCAGGATGCAAAGCTGGAAAAGATTCAGGAAATTCCGTTGTCTGAACTGCATCCGTTCAAGAACCACCCATTCAAAGTCAAGGATGACGAAGCCATGATGGAGACCGCTGACAGTATTAAACAGTACGGCGTTCTGGTTCCAGCCATTGCCCGACCAGACCCGGAGGGCGGTTATGAGCTGGTAGCCGGACACAGGCGGCACAGAGCCAGTGAACTGGCAGACAAGGAGACTATGCCGGTCATTGTTCGGGATTTGGATGATGATGCCGCCACGATCATTATGGTTGACAGCAACTTGCAGCGAGAAAGCCTACTCCCAAGCGAAAGGGCATTTGCTTATAAAATGAAGCTGGATGCCATGAAAAGACAGGCTGGCAGACCGGGTAAAGAAAATTGTTCCCAAGTTGGGAACGATTTTGGGAAGAAGTCCAGCGAGGTTTTGGCAGAGCAAGTAGGTCAGAGTAAAAACCAGATTTTTCGCTATATCCGTCTGACAGAGCTGATTCCTGAATTGATGGATATGGTAGATGAAAAGAAGATTGCCCTGAACCCTGCCTATGAGCTGTCCTTTCTCAAAAAGGACGAACAGGTAGACCTGCTGGATGCCATGGACAGTGAGCAGGCTACCCCTTCCCTTTCCCAAGCCCAGCGGCTCAAGAAATACAGTCAGGAGGGGCATCTGACCCTCGATATGATGCGTGTCATCATGGGTGAGGAAAAGAAAAGTGATCTGGACCGAGTGACATTTACCTCTGACACTTTGCGGAAGTATTTCCCCAAAAGCTATACGCCCCAGCGGATGCAGGAAACCATCATCAAGCTGCTGGAGGCATGGCAGAAAAAGCGTCAGAGAGACCAGGAACGATGAAAGGAGCCGCCTATGAGGGATATTTCAGCCCGTGAGCTGAAAGGACACAACATTCTCGCCGTAGAGAGGTTTTGGGATAACACCCGCTGGATGATTGAGTTTTCCGTCCTGCGTCCCAGCACTCCTTACGGCAGCCCCGGAGATGAAATGCGGCTGTTTTTGACTGAGGACGGGTATCAGGCCGCCCTGCAAAGCCAGCAGCGCCGGGAGATCAAGATCAAGCGTTACGCTCGTGTGATTGAGGGACATATCCTCGATTTCAAACCGGGAAAACGCCGCCGCTCATAAACCCATACAACGAAAGGAAAGGAATGACTATGTGTACGGTAAAGGAAATTCAAGAAGCAATCCGGGAAGATTGCAAATCTCAGCATGACATGGATTCAACGGATATTGACCGCGTGATGCAAACACTTCCTTTCGCCCAGGAGGAGCCATTTACAGAGGCGCGTCCCCAAAAGCCGCTGTTTTGGTTCTATGCAAGAAAATTTGAAAAGCGTTGAACACCGCAATTCTTTGAAATGAGGATTGCGGTTTTTTTGTACCCAAAATTCGGAAGGAGTGAGGTCGATGGCCGTTTTTCGCATTGAACGGACCCGTGATTATACCGTGATGAGCAATCATCATTTACGAAATGCAAACCTGTCGTTAAAAGCTAAGGGGCTGCTTTCCATGATGTTGTCTTTGCCAGAGGACTGGAATTACACCACCCGTGGCCTTGCAAAGATCTGTAAGGAGGGCGTGGATGCCATCGGTGCTGCCCTGCGTGAACTGGAAGGAGCCGGATATATCGTGCGCCATCAGAGACGCGATAAAAGTGGGCGGATTACAGATACCGAGTATGTTATTTATGAACAGCCCCAGCCAGATATGTCCCATCCGGATACGGCTTCACCAGATACGGAAAACCCGGATATGGTAAAACCGGATACGGAAAAGCCCGCAGAATTAAATATAGAGAAATCAAATACAGAAAAAACAATTACTTATGGATCAAGTACCGATTCCATTCCCTTCCGGGAAACAGCGGCGGCAAGACCGCCGGAACGGAAAGGAAGGGATGCGATGTCTGTCACAGAGATAGAAAATTATCGGGAATTGATTCAGGAGAATATCGGGTATGAATACCTGTGTCAGCAGTATGAAACTTATCGGGAGGATTTGGATGAGATTGTGGAGCTAATCGTGGAAACGGTCTGTGCAAAGCGAAAGACCACCCGTATTGCAGGAAGTGATTTTCCGCATGAAATCGTTCGTTCCAGATTCTTGAAGCTGGATAACTCGCACATTGAGTTTGTCATGGACTGTTTACAGAAGAACACCACGGAAATTCGTAACATGAAGCAGTATCTTCTGACCGTTCTGTTCAATGCACCGACCACGATAAGCAATCATTACACCTCACAAGTAAATCACGATCTGTATGGCGGCTGGTAAATGGTCGCTTTTTTATTGCCCGGAACTGCCGGGAGAAAGGAGCAAGCATGATGTCTGAGGGAAAGACCATAGGGCAGCTGATGGAAGAAATGCGGGCAAAGGCAGGAGCGCAGAATTATCATGGTCATGGATATATGGACCTCCAGCGTTTTGCGGAGGACACCCGGCACATGATTATTTTTGATGTGCTGACGAACGATTCTCCTGTTGGCTGGAAAGGCGAACGAACCCGCCTGTTCCTGTCGGATACCGGTTATGAAAAAGCACTGGATAGTCAGGAAAAGGGGCAGATTAAGATTTTGAGCCGCCGCCAAACATACCGCCCGGAGATGTGATTTCCACCCGATCATCAAACATATCAATATGGATTTCGCTGCCAAGTACAATATAATCACGATGGATAAGCGCATTAACAAGAGCCTCTGTCACAGCTCGTTCAGCATAATCTGGCTTGTCTACACGATACTGTGCCTCTTTGACAAAACGGACTTTGGAATTATTGCGAATAAATTCACTGCCGCTTTTCAGTAGATAAATCAGATTCCCTTCGTATTCTTTATCGTCCAGTGCATCATCAAAGATAGAGCCTTTTTCCAAGCCATTCCACCGGGTACAGAACATACGGGAGTTATAAACTGTGTGCTGATCGGTCATGAGCTTTCCGGCATTGGTCAAGACCCCATTTTTGTCAGCCAAACCGAAGGAAACATAATCGGATGGCTCAAAGCGGAGGCCGGTTCGTTCCAGATAGGTTGCCTCCAGGAGTGTGAAGCTGTAATCCTTTTTCACAGCTTCTGTTGTTAAGGTGTCAAAGGACTGATTGGTTCCCTTTAAGATCAGTTCATTTACAATGTAATCCGGGGCAATTACGCTTTCATTTCCAACACGGATATATGCTTCCATCACTCCGTCTGCCTTGTAATAATATGGGGTGCTGCGGCCGGGAGAAACCTCCAGAGCTAATAGATTTTTACCATCTTCCTGTAATGGTTTTAAGATAAACTGAGGTAATGGTGTGATACGTTCTTTGATTAAGCGGCTGATCGCTTCAGCATCCTTTTGAACATCGGACAAGCCGATAGGCTCCCGGTCATCGGAGACTCCGAAAAACAGAGTGCCGCCGATTCCATTGGAAAAGGCACTGACACTTTTTAACCAGCTTTTTGGCTTTTTTGTTTCGAGAGCAACTTTGAAATCACATTCGGTTGCTTCAGCAATGAGCTGTTCTATCATAGAAATCCCTCCTTTGAGGTTGTAGAATATTCTTTTTTATTATACCCAGCGGAGAAAGTTATTGCAACGATAGAAGCAAAGAGTTCAGCGAAAACAAAAATATTTATGAGAGGAGGACCTTCTATTATGGCAACTACAAGAATCATGCCGCTTCATGTCGGCAAAGGCCGCACAGAGAGTCGGGCAATCAGTGACATCATCGACTATGTGGCCAATCCAAAGAAAACAGATAACGGCAGGCTCATTACCGGCTATGCGTGTGACAGCCGGACTGCGGATGCGGAGTTCCTTCTGGCAAAGCGGCAGTACATTGCCGCTACCGGACGGGTGCGCGGGGCGGACGATGTGATCGCTTACCATGTGCGCCAGTCATTCAAACCCGGTGAAATCACGCCGGAAGAAGCAAACCGGCTGGGCGTAGAATTTGCAAAGCGTTTTACTAAAGGCAATCATGCCTTTGTGGTCTGCACTCACATAGACAAGTCGCACATTCATAATCACATTATCTGGTCATCGGTCAGCTTAGAATATGACCGGAAGTTCCGAAACTTTTGGGGCAGCACCAAGGCGGTTCGTCGGCTAAGTGACACCATCTGTATTGAGAATGGACTGTCCATTGTAGAGAATCCGAAACTTCACGGAAAGAGCTATAACAAATGGCTGGGCGATCAGGCAAAGCCATCTCACCGAGAGCTGCTTCGTGTGGCGATTGACAACGCATTATCACAAAGTCCTGCTGACTTTGAAGAACTGCTGAAGCTGTTGCGAGAATATGGTTGTGAAGTCTCAAAGCGCGGAAAATCGTATCGACTGAAGCTCTCTGGTTGGGAGAAAGCCGCCCGCATGGACAGTCTGGGCGAAGGATATGGATTGGAAGATTTGCGGGCAGTTCTCTCCGGGAAGAAAGCACATACCCCGCGAAAGAAAACAGTCGCACAGGCAGAGCCGCCAAAGATCAATCTGCTGGTGGACATTCAGGCAAAATTGCAGGCTGGAAAAGGTGCTGGCTATGCTCGATGGGCCAAGGTTTTCAATCTGAAGCAAATGGCGCAGACCATGAATTACCTGTCAGAGCATAACCTGCTGGAGTATGCGGTTTTGGAAGAAAAGGCTGCGGCTGCCACGGCACATCACAATGATCTTTCGGCGCAGATCAAAGCGGCTGAAAAGCGCATGGCAGAGATCGCTGTTCTGCGTACTCACATCGTAAATTATGCCAAGACCCGTGAGGTCTATGTGGCATACCGCAAGGCGGGTTACTCTAAGAAATTCCGGGAGGAACATGAGGAAGAAATTCTGCTCCACCAGGCTGCTAAGAATGCCTTTGATGAGATGGGAGTCAAGAAACTTCCCAAGGTCAAAGAGTTGCAGACGGAGTACGCGAAATTGCTGGAAGAAAAGAAAAAGACCTATGCCGAGTACCGGCGTTCCCGTGAGGAAATGCGGGAGCTTTTAACGGCAAAGGCAAATGTAGATCGAGTGCTGAAAATGGAGGTAGAACAGGATGTTGAAAAAGAAAAAGACCACGGCCAGCGGTAAGCTGGTCCTGGTCAAAAGCGTTCGCAGAACGCGCAGCCACAGAATGAAATTCTGTGTTCAAAGGGGCTTGGGGGCGCTGCCCTCAACAAGCAAGCGGAGAGGAAAATCACGGAGGGATTTTCTTCTCTGCGGGCCTGTGTGTATTAACACAGGCATTGCTTGCCAGTTTTGTTCCCGCGTATGCTCCGCCCTAAATCTGCGTCTTGGGGGTTGACAATAAAAGAATTGGTGCTATAATGATAACTAAGTTAGCACGCGGGCGTACCAAGGAGGTGAAATATATGGCAGTTGGTACTTATGAGATTACCCACGAAAAGATTTTGGAAAGTGGCAGAGAGCAATTTCTGAAAAATGGGTATGAACGGACGAACCTGAGAGAGCTGTGCAAGGGAGCCGGTATTACCACAGGAGCATACTACCGGCACTTTGAAGATAAAGCGGCATTGTTCTCCGCATTGGTGGAACCTGCGGTTAATGGACTTCGGGAGCGATATGATGCTGCAGGAGAGCGATGCTTTGATTATATATCCGTTGACAACATGACTGATTTGTGGAATGTTTCGGTTGAAACAATGGTCGAGTTTATTGAATTTATTTTCAGCCACTTTGATTCGTTCAAACTTCTCCTGCATTGTGCGGACGGAACAAAATATGTTGACTTTACTGACTGGATGGTAGAAAAAGAAGTTCAGGACACGTTGAAAATGTACGATGTTCTTGAAGAAAAGGGAATTAAATATAAACGGCTTGGACTGAAAGAGCTGCATATGCTGAATCATGCTTATTACTCCTGTATCTTTGAAACAGTCCTGCATGACTACACGAAAGAAGAAGCAATTCAGACAACGCATACACTGGCAGAGTTTATTACAGCCGGTTGGCGGAAAGTGCATGGTCTTTGAATAAAAGGCCACACTTTTTTGCCTGATAGATAACTTAGTTTGCGATTTTTGTTAGCACACTTTGTTATCTTCTTATTGGCTACTATATTTTTTTAATATATGGTTAGCGAAATCTAACTTATCAAGGAGGAACCTATATGCAAAAACAAAATCCATTACTCCGTGTTTGGGAGCTTGGAAAATCGCAGCATTCAGGACTGATTTGTGCGGTTATCAGCGCATTTCTCGGTGTCTTAGGCGGGATGCTTCCATACTTTGCTGCGGCGCAGATGATTGTGAATCTGCTTGAAGGAAATAGGGATATGTCATTGTACTTCAAATGGCTGTGCATTGGGATGGTAGGCTATTTAGTGCGGACACTGCTTTATACCTTGGCGCTGTCCATATCACATAAGGCAACCTTTTCCGTTTTAAAAACTATCCGCCAAAAAATATTGGCAAAACTGCCGAAACTCCCTCTTGGAACAGTGACAGATATGTCCAGTGGGAAGATGAAACAGCTTATTGTGGATCAGGTGGACGGTATGGAAACAACACTGGCGCATTTGTTTCCGGAGCTGACGGCAAATATAGCAGGGCCGATACTGATTATTGTTTACCTGTTTATCCTTGACTGGCGCATGGCGCTCCTGTCGCTTGTTTCCATTCCGGCAGGCATGGTTTTCCTAATGACGGTCATGGGTTCTTACAGTAAGGACTATGAGGGAGCTGTCGGAACAACAAAGGAAATGAATGAAACGATTGTAGAATACATTAACGGCATTGAGGTAATTAAGGCATTTAACCAGGGAAAAAGTTCATATGCCAAATTTTCAGACAGAGTGAAAGCCAATGCGAAATATTACTATAACTGGATGAAAAAAAGCCAGTTTGGTATGTCGATGGCTTACTCGATTGTACCTGCTACATTGATTACGATTCTCCCCGTCGGTTTTGTTTTTTACCGTGGGGGAAGTTTGTCAGCGGAAGTATTTATTACAACCGTCATTTTGGCTTTAGGTATTACGGGGCCATTGATGGCTGCTATGAATTTTGTGGATACGCTTGCACAAGTGGGAACAACGGTGGAATCGGTGGATGAAGTTCTTCTTGCAGAGGAACAACAGCATGAAGAAAAAACCGTCACATTTGGAAAGATGGATATAGAGCTTTCCCATGTGTCTTTCGGGTATCACGGAGATAAAGAAATACTTCACGATGTGAGCCTTGCAATTCCGGCTGGAACCATGACGGCTCTGGTAGGTCCGTCCGGTTCAGGCAAGTCAACTATTGCAAAGCTGATAGCAGGTTTTTGGGATGTGCAAAGCGGAACAGTGACAATAGGCGGCGTGGATGAAAAGAAAATTCCTCTGAAGCAGTTGTATGATCAGGCGGCTTTTGTATCTCAGGATAATTTTCTGTTTGATGAAACTGTCCGTGAAAATATCCGCATGGGAAGAATGTCGGCCACAGATGCAGAGATAGAGGCTGCTTGCAGGGCGGCAGGCTGTGACGGGTTTATCCGTGAACTTGAAAAGGGTTATGACACAAAGGTAGGCAGCGGAGGGGCGCATCTTTCCGGCGGAGAACGTCAGCGGATTGCCATTGCAAGGGCGATGCTGAAAGATGCTCCGATAGTCATTCTGGATGAAGCCACGGCATACATAGACCCGGAAAATGAAGCGGTCATACAGGAAGCCATTGCAAAACTTGTAAAAGGAAAAACGGTAATTGTTATTGCACACAGGCTCTCAACCATTAAGGACGCAGATAAAATTGTGGTAGTTAAGGATGGCAGAATAATGGCGAGCGGCAGGCATGAGGAACTTAGAGAAAGCTGCCCGTTGTATGAATCCATGTGGCAGGCGCATATTGGAGCAAAGGACGGTGACGTGGCATGATTGGTACATTCAAAAAAATATGGGAGTTTTCCGGTGAGGAAAGAGGCAATATCAATAAATCCGTGGCGGTAAGTTTTCTGAACGCTGTTTTCCATATGTTTGAGATTGGTGCAATTTACTTTGTGGTAATGGCACTGACAAACGGAGATAAGGATATGAAAACTGTCTGGATTTCCCTTGCCTTTATGGTCGTCAGCATTATTGGAAATGCAGTTACCAGCCGTTTCTCAAAATTACAGCAGACACACGCCGGCTATTTCATGGCAGCTAACCGGAGGGTTTCTATTGGGAACCGCCTAAAAAGTGTGCCTATGGGATTTTTTAACGAGAACAGTTTGGGCGAGGTAACTGGAGTATGTACAACGGTACTTGGCAATATTGAAAATCTGGTTCCTATGACATTGGTAAATATTTTAGGCGGCGTTATAGGAACGGTTGTGTTTACTATAATGATTTTAATTTTTGACTGGAGGATCGGGCTGATTGCCGCAGCAGGAATCATCGTGTATCTGCTGGTTGTATCTTCTATGGAGAAAAAATCTGCTGTCATTGCGCCTAACTCGCAAAAATCTCAAACGGCTCTTGTTGAAACTGTTCTGGAATATGTGCAGGGAATGGGCGTTATCAAGTCTTTTAACCTGAGTGGGCGGGGCGATAAAAATCTTCAGGATGCGCTGGAATATAACCGGAAAAGCAATCTTGGTATGGAGCAGCTTATGACGCCTTACACGATTTTTCAGGAGCTTGTATTGCAGATTGCGGGTATCGGCATGATGCTGGCAGCGGTTGTGTTCTGGATAAATGGAACAATGACATTAGTTAATACTTTGATGGTGATTATTATGTCATTTCTGGTGTTTGGGCAGATCAAGCTGTTCGGAATGGGTATTTCCATGCTGCGTCTGGCAGACAGTAGCATCGAAAGAACATTACAGACAGAGGACATGGAGCAGATGGACGAAAGCGGCAAAGCACTTGCTGTGAAGAAACATGACATTGTATTTGATGATGTGCATTTCTCCTATGAAAGCAAAGAAATTCTTCATGGAATCAACTTGCAGATTCCAGACAAAACCACTACCGCAGTGATCGGTCCCTCTGGTTCCGGCAAAACAACGCTTTGTAACCTGATTGCCCGGTTTTGGGATGTAAATAGCGGCTCGGTTAAAATTGGCGGAAAAGATGTGAGGGATTACACGCTGGAATCCCTGATGGAGCAGATTAGCATGGTGTTCCAGAATGTCTATCTTTTTGCAGATACGATTGAAAATAACATTAAGTTTGGCAGACCGGAGGCTACCCATGCCGAAGTTGTTGCGGCAGCAAAAAGAGCCTGCTGTGATGATTTTATCGAGGCGCTTCCTGACGGTTACAATACGGTTATCGGTGAGGGCGGAGCTTCTCTTTCCGGAGGTGAAAAGCAAAGGCTCAGCATTGCAAGGGCTATGTTAAAAGATGCGCCTATCGTTATTTTAGATGAAGCAACTGCAAATGTAGACCCTGAGAACGAGGATCGCCTGCAGAAAGCCATTGAGGAACTGACAAAGGATAAAACAATCATTATGATTGCACACAGGCTGAAAACTGTGCGGAACGCAGACCAGATACTGGTGGTGGATAACGGAAAAATCGTGCAGCAGGGTAAACATGACGATTTGATTAAACAGCAGGGCATTTATGCTGATTTTGTACTTGGGCGCAAGGAGGCAATCGGCTGGAAGCTGAATGCCGGCAACTAAACAGGATTTGTACTGTTTTGCAGCAGTCAAATAGATAAACAACAAATTTTAAGGAGGGTTCTCTAAAATGGAAACAAATAAAAAGCTCAAAGCGAAAGACCTTATCAATGTCGGTATTTATACCGCTATCTACATCGTAATCTTTTTCGTTGTAGGTATGCTCAATGCAATTCCGGTGCTTTATCCGTTTTTGTATGTTTTGATTCCGTTAATTTCCGGTATTCCGTTCATGCTGTTTCTGACGAAAACTGAGAAATTTGGCATGGTTACGATTATGTCGGTAATCTGCGGCGTTTTCTGGTTCCTTATGGGCTATACATGGACGGCGGTTGTTGGCTATGTCGTATTTGGTATCATTGCGGATATTGTGCTAAAGGCAGGAAATTATAAGAGCTTCAAAGTGGATGTAATTGGCTATTGGCTGTTCTCCTGCGGCATGATCGGATGCCAGGCTCCAATGTGGGTAATGGCTGATACATATATGGCGCAGGTGGAAACTTCTATGGGAGAACAGTACGCAAGTGAATTAGCCCGTTATATGCCGTCCTGGATGGGGATTGCCGCAGTTGCTATCATCTTCGTAGGCTCTCTGTTAGGCGCATTGCTTGGGTATAAGATGCTGAAAAAACACTTTGAAAGAGCAGGCATTGTATAATGGAACGATATGAGGCTTATCAACCACCCGCCAAAAAAGGATTCTATCTTGATCCACGCACAAAAATTTTGTTTATGGCTTTCGTCACCACGTTGATGTTCTTCGTATATGAAAACCTTGCGATGGATGCTGTGGTGGCGATAATCCCGTTGACCTTGCTCCTGATAAACCGTCAGGTGCGGACAGCCCTCATTTATGGGGGACTGTTCGCCCTGGCAGTTGTGGCAAAGCTGACACAGGGGATGTATGTATTGCCATCTGTCCTTAACATGATTTCTGTTCTGCTGGTTGCAATGGTAATCCGCCTGTTCCCAATTTTTATGTTGGGCTATTACATTATTGAATCTACCTCTACTGATGAATTTGTGGCCGCTATGGAGAAATGGCACGTCCCGGAGGCGTTCATCATTCCCATTACCGTTGTGTTTCGGTTCATTCCTACGCTGGGTGAAGAATCGGCTGCGATCACGGACGCCATGCGGATGCGTGAAATCCAGTTTGGAACAAAGAAGTTCTGGCAGAATCCTACCGCACTTCTGGAATACCGGGTAATTCCGCTGATGATGTCGGTTGTTAAGATCGGTGATGAATTATCTGCGGCGGCTCTCACCAGAGGTTTGGGAGGCTTAAAGCACAGGACGAGTATTGCGGCCATCGGCTTTACTGCGTATGACCTGATTATTGCGTTGCTCTCGGTTGACCTGCTGGTCTGGTCGTTTTTGTAGGAGGTGACAAGTCTATGATTGAATTTCAAAATGTCACTTTTACTTATCACAGTACGGAGAGAGAAAGCGGCGTTTATAACCTGAATCTGACGATCCCTGATGGACAGGTTGTTTTACTCTGCGGGGAATCCGGCTGCGGCAAAACGACCCTTACCCGCTTAATCAATGGGCTGACGCCGGAATATTATGAAGGAAAGCTGAATGGGGTAGTTCTTGTAAACGGAAAGGATACGGTAAAGACCCCATTGTATGAGCTGTCTAAAACAGTTGGTTCCGTATTCCAGAATCCCCGTTCCCAGTTCTTCAATGTGGATACCACCGGAGAGATCGCCTTTGGCTGTGAAAATATCGGATTACCGAAAGAAGAAATATACCGGCGCATCGGACAGGTCACAGGCGAGTTAAAGATTCAAAAACTGCTTGACCGCAGCCTGTTCGCACTCTCTGGCGGTGAGAAGCAGAAAATAGCCTGTGCATCTGTCTCCGCTATGGAGCCGGACATCTTTGTGCTGGATGAACCGTCCTCCAACCTTGATGTTGCTACGATTGCTGATTTGAAACAGGTTGTTGCAAAATGGAAAGCGATGGGAAAGACGGTCATTGTTGCAGAACACCGGCTGTATTATCTGATGGACATAGCAGACCGGGTGATCTACTTAAAAAATGGGCGAATTGAGCAGGATATGTCTGCCGCCGCATTTGGGCGGCTCGGTGTGGAGCAGCTTCAATCAATGGGCCTTCGCTCCCTCCATCCGGCTAACTTCAGCAAGGTACCAGCGACATCTTTGGGCAGCGGCTCTATTGAAATCAGAAACTTCCTGTTTTCCTACGGAAAGATGGAGGCAATGAATATCCCGCAGCTATCCGTTCCGCAGGGAGCGATTGTGGGAATCCTTGGGGACAACGGCGCAGGCAAGACCACTTTTGCAAAGTGCCTGTGCGGATTGGAGAAATCGGCAAAAGGTACGTTGCAGATCGGGCAGGAAACGCTTGGTGCAAAACAGCGCATTAAAAAGTGCTACATGGTCATGCAGGACGTAAACCATCAACTTTTTACAGAAAGCGTGTCGGATGAAATTCTGTTGAGTATGCAGGGCGAGGACGAGCAGGTCGATAAGAAGCAGACGGAAGAAATCTTAAAGAGTCTGAATCTGTTGGAGTATCAAGAACTGCATCCCATGTCCCTGTCCGGCGGTCAAAAGCAGCGGGTAGCCATTGGAAGTGCGATTGCATCGGATAAAGAGATCCTGGTGTTTGACGAACCGACCAGCGGCCTGGACTATCATCATATGCTGGAGGTTGCCGACAATTTGCAGCGGCTTAGTGATATGGGAAAAACGCTGTTCATTATTACCCATGACCCGGAGTTGATCGCAAAATGCTGTAATTATTTCGTGTTCATTGAGCATGGCAAGACAGTATGGAGCGGCGGATGGACAGACGGGAATAAGAAGCGGATTGCAGACTTCTTTTCCTTTGCTGGATGAACTGTGATTTGTAATAACAGACCGATTTTTAACTGCCACAAAGTGTATTTAGGCGTCTTATAATGCTTTGCAATACATTTTGTGGCGGGAAAATCGGATCATTGTGAGTGCCTTTGTTATGAGAAGGCAAAATTTTTTAAGCGTAGGATAACTAAGTTCGCTTTTTTTGTTAGCACACATTGCCCGTTTCTATGATGTGGACAGCGGCGAGGTCACAGTAGGCGGTGAGGATGTGCGAAACATGACCTGTGACAGTTTGCTCCGCAATATCTCGATGGTCTTTCAAAAGGTCTATTTGTTCCACGATACCATTGAAAACAACATCCGTTTCGGCAATCCAAGTGCAACGCAGGAAGAAATTATAGAAGCTGCGAAAAAGGCTCGGTGCCACGACTTCATTATGGCTCTTCCCGATGGATATGAAACGGTGATCGGCGAGGGTGGCTCTACGCTGTCTGGCGGAGAAAAACAACGCATTTCTATTGCCCGCGCCATTTTGAAAAATGCCAACATTGTCATTCTTGATGAGGCAACAGCAAGTATTGACCCCGAAAATGAGCATCTGATCCAGCAGGCAATCAGTGAATTGACCATTGGAAAAACGGTTATCGTTATCGCCCACCGTCTGGCAACGATTGAACACGCTGACCAGATTTTAGTGGTGGATAAAGGTCAAGTTGTTCAAAAAGGAACACATCAGGAGCTTGTTCATCAGGAAGGACTTTATCGTCGTTTCATTACAATCCGTGAGCAGGCAGAGGGCTGGAGCATTGCCTGATAATTTGAGGGAGAAGCGCAATATGAAACTTCATGCGTCCGGGAAGGACTACCTGGAAACCATCCTTGTTTTCCAAAGAAACTCGGTATGGTGCGCCCCGTAGATGTGGCCCGGCACATGGAGATCTCAAAGCCCAGCGTGTGCCATGCAGTGGCTACCTTGCGGGACGGCGGCTTTCTTATGATGGACGAAGATCACTTTCTCCATCTGACCGATGTTGGCCGGGAAGTTGCCGAAAAAATCTACGAGCGTCACTGCTTCTTTACCGAGCAGCTTATCACCGCAGGCGTTGACCCCAAAACTGCGGAGGCCGATGCCTGTCGTATTGAACACATCATCAGCGATGAGAGTTTTGACCGGCTGAAAGAGGTAGCCGAACAAGAGCAAAACTAAAACCGAATAAGCCAAGCGATCCTGCCCCGCAAGACGGGGAAAGAAAAAAACCGTTGCAGGGCAGGCAGCTTTGTGCGCCCAAAATGGATTTTCCAGGTACTGCGGCGGTTTTGAGTAACATCAAGGCCGCCGTTCCTTATGCCCTCGACAAAGGAGTGACGACTACACGCTGACACGGCGGCTTTAGGAGGGAGCCGCCGTGAAGCAAAGACCGTTTCGACATAATTCGGCAGGAATTTACCTGTCAAAAAAAGCCTGACCGCCAATCGGCCCCCATCTGCTTATGAACAGGCACTATCGTGGCTGGTCCATAAGCGTCATAAGTCCTCTTTTAGCAGCGCCAGCCGCCGTTCTTCGGATGCTGGCGCTTTTGTTTGTCGTTTTTTCGGGAATTTCCCCGAAAGGTGTCGCTCACCGCCTTCATTTCGGTTCACCCGTCAACCCGTGAATCGAAATGGAGGTACATAATGCAGAAGATCAATCTTCGGGAACTGTATCCCGATGTGTATAAAACCGATGTCTTTGTAGACGTGGCCGAGGAAGTCGTGGCCGCGATCCGGGGCCAGGAGCAGGACGATGCCGCCTATGAACGCCGGAAGTTCCGGCACAAGGCTCACTACTCTCTGAACCGGGAGGATGGCATTGAAAACGATGCCCTCAACCGGCCACTCACCCCGGAGGGAGTCCTGGAGCAGAAGCAGCTGCGGGAGGAAGTGTATGCCGCGCTGATGCAGCTGACCGCCATCCAGGCCCGGCGTATCTACGCCCGGTTTTACCTGGGCATGACGGTGGCCGAGATCGCTCGGATCGAGGGTGCTGACCGCCGCCGCGTGTGGGAGAGCATCCGGCGCGGACTGAAGAAGCTGGCGCGGTTGCTGGATACGGCCCAATAACCTGACCGCCGCATAGCGGCAAAAAGAGAGCCGGTGGAGGTTTTTATTCCTCCACCGGCTTACTTATTCTCTAAATGTTCATCTGGGTCAACCCCAGCCGTCTGCACCATCTCTTTTAGCTCATCAGTCAACGCACGGGTCGAGTTTAACAGCACTTTTCTGGCAGCCGGAGGGCACGAAAGGTAAAGCTGCCGCATATCGTTGGCGGCTTGCTCATCTTCAGGCAGATCGAGATTCATCAGGGAATCTAAAGATAAATTCAAGACTTTGCAAAAAGCGCGCAGAACCTCAAAAGAAGGATTCTTCACCCCTCTTTCGCAGCCTTGAACGTGCTTTAGAGAAACGTGGCTCAGATCTGCGAGTTCCTGCTGCGTCAATCCTTTTTCCTTACGCGCTTTTTGTATCCTTCGTCCCAGCTCTTTTATCAGTTCCATAGGCACTATCGTCTCCTTTATCATATTTTATCGTGCCCATTTCCTTGCAGGAAGAACCTCATAAAAGGCGTTTTTGAGTACGATAGTACCTATTTTGTTGTGCTTGTAAGGAGATGGCGCTGTCCGCAGCTTCTATGAAGGGACAAGGCAAAATATTTTTTTTAAATAAATCGCAGTACAGACAGGACAAATCGCCTGTTTTTGTCATGGCTGTCAAGAAGGAGCTTTTCTTTCGCTGACCTTTGACAACTGAATACACGGCAGAACAGGTACATAACCCGCGCATGAGCGAGTGCAGGACGCCGCGAAGATGGAGCAGCCAGGAGGTGATGGACAAGCTGTTTCGGAGCGATCAACGTCCCTGCGACCCGGATGGTGGCACATCCGGCGCGATGAGGGCGCGGGGGCTTAAAGATACTTCCTCACGGCCCGCCAAAGACTTGGGGGGAACCCTGCGGCACACGATACGAACGATGCTGCGGAGTTATGACAGCCGCGCCAGCGGAGACCTGTTGTGTTCCCATCGTCAGGGGGCGTGGCAAATATGACGAGTAATCCGAACAGAATAACAGTAGCCGCACCAGGTTTTTTATCCGAAGATTTCTTTCAGACTGGTGCGGCTGTTTAAGTATTAAGATATTAAGGAGGCGAGAGTGATGTTTGAAAAATTCCATCGAGGTGACATATATTCGGCTGATTTAAGCCCTGGTATCGGCTCCGAACAAAGTGGCTCTCGTCCTGTACTCATTCTTCAAAACAACGTGGGAAATTGTTTCAGTCCTACGATTATTATTGCAGCAATTACCAGTGTAAGCAAAAAAGGCAGAAAGTTCCCCACGCATTACCACTTAAATGACAGATGCGGTTTGGTGAAACCATCTGTTGTTATGCTGGAACAGATCAGAACAATCGACAAGTCGAGGTTAAAAAACTATATTGGTCATCTAAACAAGGATGACATGGAAAACATAAACAAGACGCTCTTGTGCAGTCTGGGGATTACATAAAAGTGCCGAAAGGCCGTATCATTTTCAGGCTGTGCAAGTAGAGTTATAATTTCGTTAGGAATTGCGGAGGTGATTCTGAATGGAGAATATCCAGCATAAAAGCGCATTGATTCCTTCAGATGAAATCCGGTCAGAAGAACTTCTGGCGGAACAAAAATTTGAAGCGTTTATCACTTCGCTGGCACATATCATCGAGAAATATGGTATGAGAGTGCTGGGCGAGGTTGACGGAGCTGCGTGAGAATCGCAGCTTTACATAGGATATTTTCCAAAAGTAAATTTTGGAGGTATGAATTATGAACCGATATGGAAAACGCTGTGTTTTGTATCCGAGGGTCAGCACAGAGATGCAAGTGGACGGATACAGCCTGGAAGGTCAAAAAAATATGCTGACACGATTTGCGGATCGTGAGGAAATGATCATTGTTGATACTTATGAAGATGCCGGTAAATCCGGTAAATCCATTGAGGGACGGCCTGCCTTTCAAAAAATGCTCAGAGATATTGAGGATGGCTTGGACATTGACTATATTTTAGTGTATAAGCTGTCACGGTTTGGCCGTAATGCAGCAGATATACTTAACTCTTTGGAGTTGGTTCAATCTTATGGTGTAAATCTGATTTGCATAGAAGAAGGGATTGATTCCTCTCAGACAAGCGGAAAACTTTTGATTTCTGTACTATCTGCTGTGGCTGAGATTGAGCGTGAGAATATTATCGAGCAGACGATGAACGGACGGCGCGAAAAGGCACGGCAAGGTGGATGGAATGGTGGCTTTGCTCCCTACGGATATACACTGGAAGATAACAAGCTGATGATTGAAGAAACAGAGGCTGTGGCAATACGGAAGATTTTTGAATTATATACTTCATCGGAAATCGGTTTGGGTGGTATTGCGAATCAGTTGAACTTACAAGGTATACGGAAAATTCCGAGGCAGAATGGCACATTAGAGGATTGGACAGGACATTTTATTAAACTGATATTGGATAACCCGGTTTATTGCGGTAAAATTGCCTATGGACGGAGAACGAAGGAAAAAGTCAAAGGCACAAAAAACGATTACCAGATGAAAAGAAATGACGATTACATTCTGACAGAGGGACAGCATAAAGGAATCGTTAGTGAGGAGGTATGGGAAAAGGCTCATGCCAAGCGTCTTAGAACCGGAGTAAAGCAACCGTCAAAAATTGGGCGGGATCGAGTTCATTTGTTATCAGGTCTGCTGAAATGCCCGGTTTGTGGAAGTCCCATGTATACGAATAAACACGCATGGACAAATAAAGATGGCACTTACAAAGAAATTTACTATTATGTATGTAGTCGGAATAGGATGGTCAGGGGTAAGCATTGTGAATATAAGGCAATGCTGAAAAAGACCGATATTGAACCGATGGTCATTGAGGCAATTCGTGAGATCGTAAGGAATGAGGAATATGCCCAGGCCATTAAAAAACGGATTGGCGTTCAGATTGACACGAAAGCAGTGGATAAAGAACTGGAGGGCTATCAGGCAAAGCTGAAGGAAGTTGATCTGAATAAAACAAGATTGGAACGGGAAATTGACAGTCTCCCTGCTGATGCAAAATACCGGGAACGAAAGCTCCATGATATGACCTTGCGGTTAGATTCCCTATATGATGTCATTGTTGAGCTGGAGGAAAAAATCGAAGATGCCAGACTTCGGCGAGATGCAATTAAGCAACAGGCAATTACTCTTGAGAATATTTACAAAATCATGGTGAATTTCGACTGCGTTTATAATATAATAAATGACGAAGAAAAGAGAAATGTGGTCACAGCCTTGATTAAGGAAATTGAAATTTACAGGAATGACGAGTCTGAATATCCGCTAAAGCGGATTGGCCTGAATTTTCCGGTGTTCAAGGATGGCGGGGAAGTTACGGAACTTTTGTGGGACAAAGGGAATACCGTTGAGACGGTATGTCTGTTGTCCAAATTTCATACATAGCAGAATATAGGAGTGGAACTCATAATGAGTGAGATAAATTTGACAGCGGCGGAGAGTAAGGCGACTTATGAGGAAATTGAGGAGTATATTTGAGTGACATAACGTAAAGGTTTCATCATTGTATATAGCACAAATAAAACAAAAATATGGAATTCTTGAAAGAGATTGCTATAATAACTAAAGCACAAAGAATCAAAACCACCGCAATGCCCACTGGAAAATGATTGAGGAAGCTCTATGGTATTTTATGATGATTTAATAAGAATTATGAAATGGTTCTATTAGATAAAATAAATTGTTAAAGACAAAGGAGAAGAGATTATGCAACCTTATAGGGTTTGGGTGTTTTCAGATTTAATTGAAAAAAATAAAAGAGTGTTCAAAGTGCCGGTATATCAACGTAATTATGACTGGTCCAATATACAGTGTGAAAAACTTTATCAAGATATTATGAAGGCAAATGAAAGAGACCATAAACATTTCACGGGAACAGTTGTTTATATTGTTGGTCTTGATGGCAGCAACTTAAATGAAGCGTTGATTATAGACGGACAACAGCGCATTACGACTGTGTATATTCTTCTAAAGGCTCTTTACGATGCAGCAAAAGAGGTATCAGTTAGAATAGAAACCGAAATAAAAGAAGTAATGTTTAATAGAAATTGCGATGAAAAATACAAGATTAAATTAAAGCCTGTGAAATCAGATAATGAGCAGTTGTTATTATTGATTAAAGATAAAATCGATGAAATGGATAGAAACTCCAATATCTATAAAAATTATATTACTTTCAAAAACTTGATTGAAAATACATTGGCATCGGGTTCAGAGTTGAATGATATTCTTAATGGTATTAAAAAATTAGAAATGGTAGAAATTGTCCTAGATAAATATCAAGGAGATGAACCGCAGAAGATTTTTGAGTCTATCAATTCAACTGGATTGGAATTAAGCCTGGCAGATTTGATTAGAAATTATTTGCTTATGGACGATGAAAATCAAGATGAACTTTACGAGAATTATTGGTCTGAAATCGAAAAGAATGTAGGTTATCGAAATCTGGGCGATTTTGTTATAAATTTCTTGAATTCACAGATAAGTAAGTCTGTAAATAGTAATAATGCATACCGTTTATTTATAGAACATTGTGAAGAAAATAGCTTAAGCCATGAAGATATACTAAAAAAATTGAAGAGAACATCAAAATATTATGGAGCTTTTATAGGTGAAAATGATAATTACAATAAGGAAATCTCAAATTATCTGAGGGCTTTTTATACGATTAAGCAAACAACAATTATTCCCCTTTTGTTTAGGATTATGAATGATTATGAGGACAAGAATATTGACGAAGTAATTCTTTGTAAAGTGCTAGATTATTTACTTACATATCTTGTTAGAAAAACTGCTTGTGAAATCAATAAAAATTTGTCAAAGTTCATGAAGTCGATGTATGATAGAGTGATTGATGGGAATTATGATAATTACTATGAAAAATTCGTAATTTTTCTTAATGATGCAAAGTCAAATGATCGTATGCCAACAGATAAAGAATTTGAATATGCACTTATTAATAATCCGTTATACAAGAAACCGATTTGTAAATTTGTGCTTTCTGTAATTGAAAACTCCACTAAGGAGCATCTTGATGTTAGTAATCTAACAATAGAGCATATTTTGCCACAAAAAGAAAATTCTGCAGTATGGAAAAAAGAAGTTGGTGATAATTATAGTGTGGTATATGAGAAATACCTGCATACACTCGGGAATTTAACGATTACTGGGCATAACAGTGAACTGGGAACAAAGCCCTTTAATGACAAGAAAAAAATTATTCGTGAGAATTCAAAGGCAAATGTTTTGAATAAGGAAGTTTTATCGGCAACTAATTGGAATGAGGAAGCAATTTTAAACAGAGCAAAGACGCTTTCAAATATTTTGATGGATAAATTTAAATATATTGAAAAACACGCTGATGTTATTGAAACACATGAATTGAGCTTTGGAGTTAATAGTGGTATTAATTTTTCTAATACGAAACCAGAGGAATTTTCATTTGTTGGCGAATACGTTAAGGTGTTAAGTTGGACTGACTTACTTGTAAAATTCATTAATATTGCTTATGACTTAGACACAGAAACATTTAATGATTTAGCTAAAAAGGATTATTCAATCCCATATGCAGATAAAACATATATAAGTAATGATGAAAGAAAAATTCGCAAGGCTAGACAGATTGATAATAGTGGCATATTTTATGAGACCAATCTATCATCAAATAATATTATTTCATTTATTAAAGATTTACTTTTAAGAATGAAATTGGAAACAGATGATTTTAATTTTTCTCTTTCAGAGGCACCTTTTGATATTGATGATGAAAATACTTGGCTAGAAGGGTTAGTGCCAGTTGGAAAATTGTTTTATAATTTGATTGAGGCACTTATAAATAAATCAAAGATTACGGTGTCTGAAATGGAACAACTGAAAACAAAAGAATATACAAAATCACTATTTCACGCCACAGATTATCCGGCAGTTGCAAATCATAGAACAGACAATATGGGGAATTCCACTCATAAAAGATATAGGGCGAAAGCGCTACAGTTTCATGATACTGATATTTATATATCCACACAGTTCTTTGAGTCTGATAGGGATGCTGTGATTGAATGGTATAAAGGGCATTTAATTTAATTAAAAAGTGCAATGGGCATTGCACTTTTTAGAAACGAGGTGTATGTATGAATAGCCGAGAAAATATGGAACAGAAATCAAATATCATCATTTATACAACAGAAGATGGCTTAACAAAAATCGAAACGACTTTTGACGAAGATACCGTATGGTTATCCATTGACCAGATGGCTGAATTATTTCATAGAGACAAATCGACGATTTCAAGGCATATTAAAAATATCTTTTCTGAGGGGGAGTTGGTGAGAGAATCAGTTGTTGTAAATTTTGCAACAACTGCATCAGACGGAAAGACATATCAAGTTGATTATTATAATCTGGATGTTATTATTTCTGTGGGTTATCGTGTAAAATCTAAGCGTGGTACGCAGTTCAGAATTTGGGCACTCAACATATTGAAAGAATATATGCGAAAAGGTTTTGCATTAGATGATGAACGACTTAAAAATCTGGGTGGCGGTGGTTATTTTAAAGAACTACTTGAACGAATCAGAGACATCCGTGCATCCGAAAAAGTATTTTACAGGCAAATTCTGGAAATATATGCTACGAGTATTGATTATGACCCAAAAGCAGAAATATCTATTCTTTTCTTTAAAAAAGTACAGAATAAAATTCACTACGCCATTCATGGCCAGACGGCGGCTGAAGTTATTTATACAAGAGCGGATGCAGAAAAAGATTTTATGGGACTTACAACATTTGTAGGAAATCAACCAACCTTGAAGGAAGCTATTATTGCCAAAAATTATTTGAGTGAAAAAGAACTTCGGGCAATGGGACAGCTTGTGTCAGGATATTTGGATTTTGCAGAGCGCCAGGCGGAGCGTGAACAGAAAATGACCATGAAAGATTGGGCAGAACATTTGGATCGTATACTTACAATGAGTGGAGAACAGTTGTTACAGGGAAATGGTAGTATTTCTCATAAGCAAGCTATCGATAAGGCAACAGATGAATATAAGAAATATAAAGCAAAAACTTTCAGTGATGTAGAAGAAGATTATTTGAACTCTATAAAAATGTTGGAGAAAAAGACAGATAAGAAATAAAAAGATATGCGATTTGGCTTGGACAATGATATACATGTCGAAACTGTCTGTCTGCCTTCCATAGAAGTGAAATTGATAATGAGTGAGTTGGATTAAGTGATGCAACCTATGGAAAAATCAAGAGTAATGTATTGGAACAGGCTAGTTTGAAGGTTGGCAGCTTATATATTGCATAGTAAAAATATGGAAGTATTGAGTGAATGTAATCTAGCAAACCTAAAAGTGTTAGTTCAAAAACTAATTTGTCCTACTGGAAAAGGGAAGCAATAAAAAATGTATTAAATTTTTTAAGATGATTCAAAACTGTATGATAAAATTTTATATAGAGTATTTGCTTAAACACAAATGAAAAGCAAATGCTCTATTTTCTTGCTACCATAACATAATGAAATGGAATTTAAAATTCCTATTAGAGTAGGGATAGATATCGAGTATGATGCTGTTTTTATGCTGATTTGATCTGAACGAGTGCAGAAATCTGCAACTCACCATACCGTGCTTTGTAGTATACTTCAATCTTCAAGCACATGATAACAAAATAGATAAGAAATTCAAATAAGAAAGATTTCGCTAAGCACACTTATTCATACCTATGTGTGCCTTGAAGCGAAGCAGAAAGGAATGATTGGTTTTTATGAAATAATATAAAAATGCCGGTTTAATGTCGGTATATAATTTACTTTTGTCAGTATACTATATATAATATAACAATTTTTTAGCATCGAAATAATATGTAACTAATTTGGGAAAAAAACAAGATTAGACAATCGTGTTTTTCTCTAAACTAAATTTAAAAATATCACTATGAGGATGACACGAGATTTATCATTCAGAACCGAATGCTTAATAGAAATACTATAAAAAATTTGAGCGTTTGGAAAGAATTACATAATTCGGATTTTAACCGTGTATAATTCGAGGCGGATTAAATCGTTTTGTAATGACACCAAGGAAGTGAATTTCACCTATCAATACTATTGGTATTGTTTCCAAGCTGAATATTATAGGGAACATATGCTCATAGTGATATTGCAACGTCCTTTGTAACTTGGATTTTTTCTGAATTCCAGTCATATATTATGAAGAATTATTAGAGATTAAAGACGGATGAGAATAGTACCTTTTCAGATGCAGCCACACCCTGCATCTTTTCTTTTCGCATTTTCCTCCATCCATCCCTACCACTTTCATCACACAATCAATCCTATCTTTACTCCAAAAAACTTCCACATTATTCTTCCTGCTCCCTTTCCCACAACCTCAAAAAATACCGCATTATTATTTCCGCCCCTTTTTAAAATAAGGGAAAAATTACCGCATTAAAAAGCCCTATAGAAATAATCCCATCTCCTTTCTTACGATTATAATATAGACAGTTAAGAAAGGAGGACGTACAAATGAAAATAGTTGCTGTTGCTGCTTGTACATCCGGTATTGCTCATACGTATATTGCGAAAGAAAAACTGATTCGTGCTGCTGAAAGTCTGGGACACACGATTCACGTAGAAACTCAAGGGACTATTGGAACCGAAGATGAATTAACACCGGAAGAAATCGAAGCTGCCGATGTTGTCATCCTGGCAATTGACATTGCCATCACGGGAACAGAACGATTCGAGGGGAAACGAACTGTTAAGGTTCCAACCAATGTTTGCGTAAAAGCGCCAAAACAGTTACTTCAGAAAATCGAAGCTGAATTAAACAAATAAGGAAAGAGAGGAAAATTGAAATGAAAAAATTGGGAGCAGAATTGAAAAGACATGCCCTCACTGCCATCTCCTACATGCTGCCGCTGGTTGTAGCAAGTGGTCTATTGATTGCTATTGGTAATTTAATGGGTGGCGAAGTTGTTACAGATTTAAGTAAAATGACAATTCCAAGTGCTTTAACTTCACTTGGTGTTCTGGGAATGGGCTTATTGCCATCCTTTATCGCCGGTTACATCTCATACTCAATTGCTGATCGTCCAGGTATTGCCCCAGGTTTCTTAATGGGACAGATTGCATCCTTCTTAGGAGCTGGCTTCTTAGGTGGTATGGTCGGAGGTTACATCGTTGGTTACATCGCACTGTTCATCCGCAAGAACTTGAAAGTTCCTCACTGGGCAGAAGCTTTAATGCCTATGATGATCATTCCAACCTTATCTGCTATTCTTGGTGGATTGCTGATGTACTTCGTTATCGGTACACCAATCGTTTGGGCTACAGAAGCCTTAACAAACTTCATTACTGGTCTTGATAAGAGCGCAAAAGTTCTGTATGGCTTCATTATTGGTGCACTTGGCTGTATCGACTTCGGTGGACCTATCAGTAAAGTACCTAACCTAATCTGTGATGGTCTGTTACTGGAAGGAATCCAGGAACCAGAAGCAATTAAAGTATTAGCTGCTATGGTACCTCCACTAGGTATTACCTTATCCTTCGTATTCTCTAAATTCATGAAGAAAAACATCTATACTTCAACCGAAGTAGAAAACATCAAAGTTGCCTTCCCTATGGGTCTGTGCATGATTAGTGAAGGTGTTATTCCAATTGCTATGAACGACTTAATTCGTACGGTCATCTGTACAGCAACCGGTTGTGGTGTTTGTGGTGCTATCAGCTTTAGCTTAGGTGTTGCAAGTGCTGTACCATCTGGTGGTGTCTTCGTAATTCCGGCAATGTCAAATCCAATCGGTGCATTGTTTGCGCTATTGGCAGGTACTTGTGTAACAGCGATTCTGCTGGTATTGATCAAGAAACCAAGAACTGCTGCTGATGAAGTACAGGAAGAAGAAGTAGAAGAGGAAATGGATTTATCTGATATCAAGATTTCCTAAGATGACATGTTGAAAAAAACACGATTGGTGCTATCTAAGAAAAGGTGGTTAAACCTTGAAGGTGCAAGGGACGATATAAGGGGTTGTTCCTGCCTTCTCAAACAAACCTACGCTTAACCAGTACCAATCGTGACATTCAACAGAAAGGGGTTCTATGTACGTATCTATGAAAGGCATGTTACAACGTGCCAATGAAGGCAACTATGCCGTTATGGCCATCAATTGCTTTAATATTGAAACGGCGCGTGCCGTTATCAACGCAGCACAAGAGCTGCGTGCTCCAATCATCGTGAACATTGTGCAGGAGCATATGGTCAATCATTGTGACAGTGCATTGATTGCGCCAATCGTTAAGCTGTTAGCAAACCGTGCCAGTGTTGAAGTTGCCTTAAACTTCGATCATGGTGAAGATGTCGGGCTGTTAAAAAAAGCCCTGCAAGATGGTTACAGCAGTGTTATGGTCGATGCTTCACGTTATGATCTAGAAGGCAATATCCGCATGACGCGTGAAATCGTTGACTTCGCCAAACAGTTTGACGCCAGTGTAGAAGGGGAAATCGGCTGCATGGGCGCAAGTGCAGGGGATAACTTTACGAATGAGGATATGAAAACCAATCCGCAACAGGCATTGCGTTTTGCCCAGGAAACCGGAGTGGATGCCTTAGCCATCTCCTTTGGTTCATCACACGGCAATTATCCAAAAGGCTATGTGCCGGAATTTGACTTTGAACGTCTAAAAGAAATCAAAGCATTAACAAACATGCCATTGGTGCTGCATGGCGGCAGTGGCTCAGGGGATCAGAATATAGAAAATTGTGTTCAATATGGTATTAATAAAATCAACGTTGGCTGTGACTTCATGAATGCCAATGTCGCAAGTATCAAACAACAGTTAGCAAAAGACCCTGACATCAATTACTGGGTAATGATGCATCAGGTAGAAAAAGACAGTCAGGAAATCATTAAGCATTACATCAAACTATCAAAATCACAAGGGAAATCCCTATAAGGGAAAAGGAGCGTAAAACTTATGTTAATGAATATGAAAGACTTATTAAAAGTCGCACAGAAAAATCACTTTGCTGTACCTGCATTCAATATCGGTTCAGACCAGCTGTTAAAGGTTGTAATGAAGAAAGTGAAAGAATTAAAGAGTCCGGTTATCCTGGAAATGAGTCCAGATGAATTTAACTTCGTGGGAAATGCACAGATTCAGGCAATGATCTACGAAGCAGCACAGACAGATGTACCGGTATGTATCCACCTTGATCATGGAGATTCTTATGAAACTGCTGTACGTGCTATCCGTGCCGGCATGACTTCGGTTATGATCGATGCATCTAAGCTGCCTTATGAAGAAAATGTAGCGATTACAAAGAAGGTTGTAGAAACTGCACATATCGTAAATGTATCTGTAGAATCTGAATTGGGAACCATTGGTACTACTGGCAATTCCATTGAAGGTGGAACGGAAGGTGTTATCTATACCGTGCCTGAAGAAGCAAAACAGTTTATTGAAGATACGGGTATTGATACTTTCGCTGTAGCAATTGGTACCGCACATGGTATTTATCCAAAAGATATGAAACCAGAATTACGCATTGACATCTTAAAAGACATTACAAATCAGGTAGATGTACCATTGGTATTACATGGTGGATCTAGTAACAAGGATGAAGAAATTGCGGCTGCTGTAGCAAATGGTATTTGCAAGATCAATATTTCCAGCGATATCAAGGTTGCTTTCTATACACAGTGTCGTAAGACATTGGCAGAAAATCCAGGCTATCGCGAACCACTGGAAATCTATCCAGACGCAATGGAAGCTTGTGGAAAAGTAGTCGAAGAAAAAATTCGCTTGTTCAACTCCAACGACAAAGTGAAGTGCTATTACGAATAATCTGCTTTGGGGATGAAAGTCCCCTTTTTTTCTTAGTGAAAGATGTCTGTTTAAGTGCTGTGATGGATGTTGTGCGCTACTGGTGAGGTTTTTGTCAATTGCTAATATTGCATACTTTGGCTGAAGATAGATCCTTAGCTGGATGTTAATTGCTATGACTAAAAGCATACTTTGGCTGATGCAGGTGGCACATGCACAAGAAGGATATTGCTAGTACAGCTTTTAAAGGAATCCTTATAAACAGGCAGTACAACTTAAAAAATATGAAAGAAAGGATAGGTATAGGAAGGATGTTCTTATACTAGGTAAATTTATGAATTATGCAGTGGGTATTGATATCGGTGGTACAAATACCAGAGTAGCACTGATTAATGAAGCTTATGAAGTTTTACAACGCGAACAGTTTGCGACAGATCCCCTTCATCCTGCTATCACGTTTCAAAGAATAGCAGATACGATTGCCGCTTTTGGACATACGGTAAAAGGGATTGGCGTATCTTGTCCAGGGCCTTTGGATCTGGTACATGGGGTAGTCTTAACTCCGCCCAATCTTCCTGGCTGGCATCATCTTCCTCTTACCAAGGAGTTATCCACAGTGTGTCAAGTGCCGGTTATTTTAGAAAATGATGCAAATCTAGCATGTTTGGCAGAGGCTGCAATCGGGGCAGGAAAAGGATATTCGCATGTACAGTTTTTAACGATATCGACAGGTATCGGTACTGGTTTAGCTATTGATAAACAGCTTTTCCATGGTGCCCGGGGCTTTGCCCAAGAAATTGCGAATTGTATCTTTTGGAAAGATGGACCTTCACAGGGGGATTTAAAGAAAGGCAGCATTGAATCTATTTCCAGTGGTACTGCCATTACCAAACGTGCACAAGAAGCCGGTTTAACGGTTGCGCATGCCGGTGAAGTCAATGATTTGGCAAAACAGCGCAATGTGGCAGCAATGCAGATCATGGAGGATGCCAAGGAGTATTTGGCAAATTTAATGGCGACTTTCTATGCTGTTTTAGATCCGGATATCTTTGTCTTAAGTGGTAGTGTAGCATTAAAGATTGAGGGCTTTATTGAAGAGATGGAAGCACGTGTGAAAGAAAAAGTATATGATGCCTTAAAAGATAATGTGAAGGTGGTAAAAGCACAATTGGATGAAGATTGTGGATTGATTGGGGCCGCCTATCTTGTCTTTCATGCTTAAGGCATGCATCGTTTAAATAAAAAAAGCATACAAAAAAAGCTGGTTCGTAAGTGTATTACCGACTTCTTTTCCTTGGATGTCCAAATTTAGGGATTCACTTACTGTTTACAACCAGCTTTTCTATTTAGTTTTCTATGTAGGTAAAGATCAAATCGTTTTTCAATCTCCCAGAGGATCTGTTACCTGCAAAGCATTCTACTTTTTAATAACGTAGGCATCAAACAGCTTTTGGTTATAGGCGTCTGCTCCATCCATATTACTGGATTTAAACACGGGAGCATCTACCCCACGCTGTTTCAAATCTTCCACAAAGCATCCCATCAGCAATTGTGCCAGATAGCATCCGGTCAGCGTACTGATTGGCCCCATACGTGTTTCCTTATCAATATCCACTCCGGCATCGCCATAAGGAGCGACATTATCTAAGACAACATCAGCTAACTCAAACAGACGCTTGCCACTCTCATGACGGCTTTTGATCGTCTTTGAATGAGATAAGGAAGTAATCGCAATAATCTTAGCACCTTTTGCTTTTGCACGCATCATATACTCAATCACCAAAGGATTACGTCCGGAGTTGCTTGTGGCGATGATGACATCGCCATCTTCAATGTGATATAACACATCCAATACATCAGCGTAAGCCGCCGTACGTTCCACATGGGTACTCTTGGTAGGATGGGTTGCCAAAGTCATCTCAATCTCAACGATTGGATAAATTTTTGCATAACCGCCAGCTCTTGCGTACACATCCTGACCGATCATGTGGGAATGGCCTGTTCCAAAGGTATATAAGGTATGACCATTTTGGACAGCATCTGCCATCAGTTTTGCGCCTTTTTCAATAGCATCTTCATTGGTTTTTGTGGCATTTTCCATCGCCTTCATCACAACTTCGTGATAGGTTTTAAAAAACTCCATAATGCACCTTCTTTCTTTGCATTCAGTATACCATGAAAGAAGGAGTGAGGCGTAGCAAAATTATACAGATATACACAATCTTTCTAAAAAATATACATTATAGTGGATTTGTAAAAATAAATAGACGATAATACTCTTTATTTTGGTATCGTAGAGAATGTTTAATCAAAATATTTTATAATGTACATACTTAAGGAGTGGGAGTATGGCAAAAACAACGGAGATCAACCAAGCAATTGGTTATGCGATCAAAGAAGGGTTAGCACGGAAACATATGACACAATCAGAATTAGCGGGAATCGTAGGTTCTACACAACGTTCGATTTCGTCTTATGTGACTGGGAATACACAGCCGCCATTAGATATACTAACCCATATCTGTTTGACGTTGGAAATTAATATGAATCAGATTTTATTAATTCCGGAATTTCATAATCCACATCGTATTGTTAAGGAAAAGGATGAGCTGGAGTATATGGCCTTGTTGGATGGATTAAATGCTTGTGGGAAGAAGGATTTTATTCAGACAGCCAAACAGATTCGCAAACTAATTAAGTGACAGTGCCAACGGCGCTGTCAGACTGTCGACAAACTCAAATGAGTTAGTTGATGGTCTTTTTAATATATACAGAAAAGATGATAAGGAAAATGGT
>NZ_CAXUBY010000023.1:0-48249 GCF_964249515.1 Eubacterium sp. 3_1_31 | reverse complement strand
TATGAAGCGAAAGTTTCATGTACGGTGTGAAGCGGGGGAAAACTTGGAGATAACATCAAAGAGTTACCTATCGCTATTATCCGCAAATAATTACTGAGGTGCATCACTTTGATGCGTCCCTTGTAAAAGGTGGATATGCCAAAACAAAAGCACTTGCATCTCAACTGGTCATGGATGAGGTTGCCAATGGTTTGGATGCCGTTATTGTTCATCCTTCCGGTATCTTAGGGCCATATGGAACCAAGAACAATTATTTAGTGCAGATGATAAGCGATTATCTGGAAGGAAAATTGCTGGCTGGTGTTTCTGGTGGTTACGACTTTGTTGATGTCAGAGATGTCGCGAAAGGATGTATTGCGGCTTTAGAACATGGAGAAAAAGGAGATTGTTATATTTTATCTAATCAATATTATAAGATATCCGATATTCTAGATATAACCGCCTCTTTATGTGGAAAAGATGCACTGTTTATGTTACCTATGTGGGTGGCAAAAGCCTTTGCCCCTATAATTTCAGGATATGCAAAATTGCGCCATCAGCGCCCATTATATACTCCATATTCTCTTTATACTTTAGCATCAAATGTGCGCTTTTCACATGAACATGCTACCACACAGTTGGATTATCAACCAAGAAGTATGAAGGACACGCTAAGGGCAACGATTGCATGGTATCAAAGCAGGCAGGTTCATGAGCTATAATTTAGGGAAGCGTTCCTTTTGGAACGCTTTTTTACACCCTTTCTGTAAGGATAAAAAGGCCTAATTATGTTGACATAAAATAGGAAAAGAATTAAAATAATGAAGTAGGACGACATTTCTTGTGAAGATATTGTCAAATAGAAATTTCGTAGGGAAAACGTCCTCGATGATGTTATTTTAAATAGAGGAAAATGACATTGTCAAGACAGCTACACAAGCGTTAAAGTAGCACTATGGTAAATCTTTCATGGATTATGCGAGAAAGGAGAAATGACATGATTTATTCAAAAGAAGTTGAAAACATGTGCACTGTTAAGTGTGGTGCAAGCCATGGTTGTGCACCTATTCCTGAAGAAGGAAAATGGGTAAACTCCAGAGAAATCAAAGATATTTCAGGTTTGACACATGGTATTGGATGGTGTGCTCCACAGCAGGGTGCCTGCAAACTGACACTGAACGTTAAAGAAGGTATCATCGAAGAGGCACTGATTGAAACATTAGGATGTTCCGGTATGACTCACTCCGCAGCTATGGCTAGTGAGGCTATCGTTGGTAAAACACTGCTTGAAGCATTAAATACAGACTTAGTTTGTGATGCTATCAACACAGCTATGCGTGAACTGTTCCTGCAGATCGTTTATGGACGTACACAGTCTGCATTCTCTGAAAACGGACTTCCAGTTGGAGCTGGTTTGGAAGACTTAGGTAAAGGTACACGTTCTCAGGTTGGTACGGTTTACTCAACAAAATTAAAAGGACCTCGTTACTTAGACTTAGCTGAAGGCTATATCTTAAAGATGGGTCTTGATGAAAATGATGAAATCATCGGTTATGAATACGTAAACATGGGTGTATTCATGGACGCTGTTAAAAAGGGCACTAACCCTGAAGAAGCTCTGAACAATGCAAAGAAAACTTATGGTCGTTATGCAGATGCTGTTAAGTACATCGACCCAAGACACGAATAGGAGGAAAAATCATGGCATTATTTGAAGGATACGAAAGACGTATTGATAAAATCAATGAAGTATTAAACTCATATGGTATTTCTTCCATCGAAGAAGCAAAAACACTGTGTGATGATTTAGGTGTTGATGTATACAACATCGTAAAAGGCATTCAGCCAATTTGTTTTGAAAATGCATGCTGGGCATATATTGCCGGTGCAGCAATCGCTATCAAAAAAGGTGATAAAACAGCTTATGAAGTAGCGAAATCATTAGGTGAAGGGTTACAGGCATTCTGTATTCCTGGATCTGTTGCAGACGATCGTAAGGTTGGTCTGGGACATGGTAACTTGGCTGCTATGTTGTTGGATGACAACACAAAATGTTTCGCATTCTTGGCAGGACACGAAAGTTTCGCTGCTGCTGAAGGTGCAATCGGTATCGCTCGTAACGCTAACAAGGCTCGTAAAGAACCACTGCGCGTTATCCTGAATGGTTTAGGAAAAGATGCTGCGAAGATCATTTCTCGTATCAATGGATTTACACACGTTGAAACTGAATTTGACTACTTCACAGGTGAATTAAAAGAAGTTTACAGAAAAGCTTACTCTAATGGAGAAAGAGCTGCTGTTAACTGCTATGGTGTAGATGATGTACGTGAAGGTGTTGCTGTTATGCATCACGAAGGTGTAGACGTTTCTATCACTGGTAACTCTACTAACCCAACACGTTTCCAGCATCCAGTTGCAGGTACATATAAGAAAGAATGTATCGAACAGGGTAAAAAATACTTCTCTGTAGCATCTGGTGGTGGTACAGGTCGTACATTGCATCCAGATAACATGGCTGCAGGTCCTGCTTCTTACGGTATGACAGATACAATGGGACGTATGCATTCTGATGCTCAGTTTGCTGGTTCTTCAAGTGTTCCTGCTCACGTAGAAATGATGGGTCTGATCGGTATGGGTAACAACCCTATGGTTGGTGCTTCCGTAGCTGTAGCTGTAGCTGTATCAGAAGCATTGAATAAATAATTTTGATAAGAAATGAGCTGTTGTCTTAAAGATGACAGCTTTTTTTGTGTGCGGATGATAGCAGTTATGGATCATGAAGAAGAAACAAGAAAAAAGAAAGGTACATTTACTTCATATGGACAATTCATTTAGTTATAGAAACTAGATTGACTAATTATAAGAATTATACTATACTATGTATGTAACAATCGTATTTCAATTTGAAATATAAATGGAGGTTCAAAGTTCATGAATAAAGAAAAGATTGCTATTCTGGTGGATAGCTGTTGTAATGTACCGCAGGAATTCGTAGATAAATATGGAATGTATGTTATTCCTTTAAAGGTATTATATAAAGATCGTGAATATATGGATGGTGTAGATATTACCGCTGAAGAAGTATACCGTGGTTTAGAAAAGGAAATCCCTAAGACATCATTACCTTCTGGAGAACATATTCAGAAGATACTTGATCGTATAAAAGCAGATGGTTATGAAAAGGTCATTGCTGTTACGATATCCAGTGGCTTAAGTGGCACGAATAATATGATCAATTTATTGGCAAAAAATTATGAAGGATTGGAGTTCTTTGTGTTGGATACAAAAAATATTTCCATCGGATCAGGATTTCATGCCATTCAAGCGGCTCGTTATTTAGAAGCCGGCATGAGTTATCAAGCAATTTGTGAGAAATTAGAAAAAGAAGTAATGAATTGTAAGGTGTTCTTTGTTGTGGAAACTTTAGAATATCTGCAAAAAGGTGGTAGAATCGGCCTGGTTGCCTCATTATTTGGGAATGCCTTACATTTAAAGCCAATTATATCATGTAATGAAGATGGTGTGTATTATACGGTAGCAAAGGTAAGAGGAAGAAAGCAATCCATATCCAAGACCAAAGAATTGGCTTTGCAATTTGCCGGTAATCATAAGAAATATAATGTCTCCATTATGCATGGTGATGCTGCTGCATTATGTGAGGAAATTAAGCAAGATTTGCTTCCGAAGCTACCTCATATGGATGTATTTGTCAGTGATCAAGTATCTCCGGCCCTTGGTGTGCACACGGGTCCGGGAACGATAGGAATATGTATTCAGGTATTAGAAGATTAAAATGTTGACAGGTGTTTATAAAAATGCCTGTTTTTTCTATTTGTGCTTTATAGAAATCAAGGAAAGACTTATGTTTACGTTTCATATAAAATTAGCATTCATACTAGCCGCAAGAAGTTGTATATACATTAACAAAATTCGCTTACTTAAGAAAATACAGATGCGAAATGGAAGCATTCTTTGCAATAAGATTAAAAGCATATCTTAAAGTAATTTAATCGATTTAACAATCAAATTGATATTATAAATAAAGTGAATAAATAAAAAAATTCAAAAACCTCTTGTCAAAGCGCTTTCAGCATGCTATATTTATATGCGTAATAAGACATGTAACTGGTAATGCAGGCAGGATCTTACAATATCCAGAAGGCAAATATGTTTGTCTGGATGTATTGTAGATCCTGCCTTTATTTTTTGGCCAAAAATTGCATCGTACATGGGAAGGAGAAAAAAATGGATTATAAAAAAAGTGCAGCCGATATTTTAACCTATATCGGAGGTGAAAAAAATGTTGTAAATTTGGAACATTGTTCCACACGCCTTCGTTTTACAGTAGCAGATCAAACCTTAGTTGATGAAGCAAATCTGAAAAAGGTTCCCGGTGTGATTGGCGTTATTCTAAACGTTCAAGTACAAATCGTTATAGGGAATGCCGTTATTGAAGTGTATAACGAATTGATGAAATTATGTAAACCGCAAGAACAGCAATCGATAAAAACGGAAAAACAAAGTTTTGGCAATACCCTGTTAAGTTTTATTGTTGGCATCTTCCAGCCGCTTGTACCAGCTATTGCTGGAGCTGGTGTATTAAAATCTATCTTGATCCTGTTATCTACATTAGGAATTGTATCGGCAAGTGATGGGTTTTATGTAATCTTATCTTCTATTTCAGATGCGACGTTCTACTTTTTACCTTTAATGGTCGCTGTAACCACAGCAACCAAAATGAATACAAACAAACTTGTTGCTTTGGCTGCCGTCGGCGTTTTATTACTGCCTAATAATGTCGCTTTACTTGCAGAAGGATTTAAAATCTTTGGTATTACGGTAAAGAATGTTGCTTATAACTCTCAGGTGTTTCCGGCAATACTTACTGTATTATGCTTAGGTGTGTTAGAAAAAGGTTTAAACAAAATTTCACCTAAAGCAATTAGAGTATTCTTTGTTCCTATGGTAGCTTTAGCAATTACGATTCCCTTGGCATTCTTGGTATTAGGACCATTAGGATATACATTGGGAGAATATCTAACATCTGCAATTCTGTTCTTATATGATAAGTTAGGATTCTTAGGCATTGCTTTATTATCAGGTATCTTACCATTTATGATTGCAACCGGTATGCATAAAGCTATGGTACCATATGCCGTATCGACTTATGGTAATTTAGGTTATGAAATGATGTATCTTCCAGCTTCTTTAGCTCACAATATTTCTGAATCAGGAGCTTGCTTTGCGGTAGCAATCAAGGCGAAAGATCAGCAGAAAAAGTCTGTTGCTGCATCAGCCGGCATCTCTGCTTTAATGGGAATTACTGAGCCTGCATTATATGGTGTAACATTATTAAATAAAAAAGTGTTAATCAGTGTGATTGTCAGTGGCTTTATCACCGGAGGTTTCTGTGGATTTGTATTATTAAAAAGTTTTGTTATTGCAGGACCTGGACTTGCGAATATCACGATGTTTATCGATCCAAAGAATGGCATGAATTTCATATATGGTGTGATTGGATTTGTTATGGCCTTTATCTTATCTTTCGTTATAACTTTCTTTCTTTGGAAAGAGGAAGCAAATAGTGAAACACCCGAAAATAATGATGAAATCAACACAATACAGGCACCTTTAAAAGGAAATGTGATTGCCTTAGAAAGTGTTAATGATGAGATGTTTTCTAAAAAAGCGTTGGGTGATGGAATTGCTATGATTCCTGAAATCGGTGAATTGTATGCTCCATGTGAAGGGACCATAAAAATGGTATTTGATACAAAACATGCTATTGGTATGGAAACAACGAATGGAACGGAATTATTGTTTCATGTTGGTTTAAATACCGTTGAATTAAATGGGAAATATTATGAAGCATGTGTAAAAGCCGGTGATCATGTAAAGCAAGGGGATCTCTTGTTAAAATTTGATGTAGAGAAAATTAAAAGTGAAGGTTATGATGTAACAACACCAATCATTGTAACAAACACTGCTGCTTATGATATATTTGTAAAAGGAAAAGGACAAATGGATCCAAGTGGGATCATGATGATGACAGAAAGGAAGAAATAACATGAGAACATTTCCAGAAGGATTTTTATGGGGAGGCGCAACAGCTGCGAATCAGATGGAAGGCGGTTGGAATGAAGGGGGAAAAGGATGGAGCGTTTCAGATTGTGCACGAGCAAAGTTTGATGTTGATGTGAAAAATTATGAGAAACAAAATGAAATTACATCAAAAGATATTGAAGAAGCATTAGCACATCCTGAAGATATGGTAAATTATCCAAAACGCCATGGAAACGATTTTTACCATCATTATAAAGAAGATATTAAGCTGTTTGCAGAAATGGGATTTAAAGTATTTCGTATGTCCATTGCATGGAGCAGAATTTTTCCAAATGGTGATGATGAAACGCCAAATGAAGAAGGATTGCAGTTCTATGATGATGTATTTGATGAATTAAAAAAATATAACATTGAACCGCTTGTAACCATGTCTCACTATGAACCTCCTTTAAATCTAACCTTATCTTATGATGGATGGTATTCTCGAGAAGTGATCGGTTTCTTTGAGAACTATGTTCGTACAATTTGCGAGCGATATAAAAATAAAGTAAAATATTGGCTGACATTTAATGAAGTTGACAGTATTATTCGTCATCCTTATACAACCGGTGGATTAATTAAGGATCGCTTTCCAAATAAAAATTTTGAAGAAGTATGTTATCAAGCAATGCATCATCAATTTGTAGCAAGCGCTTTGGCAACAAAGATCTGTCATGAAATTATACCGGGGGCAAAAGTTGGCTGCATGATTACGAAATTATCGTATTATCCTATGACTTGCAAACCTGAAGATATTTTAAAATCACAACAAATGATGCGTAATATTTATGCTTATTCCGATACACAGGTATTTGGAGAATATCCATCCTACTTATTAAGCTATTATAAAAATCATGATATTCATATCCATAAAGAAGCAGGAGATGATGAAATCATGAAAAAATATCCAGTTGATTTTGTATCTTTTAGTTATTATATGTCAAGTTGTGTTGCTGAGGATGAAACAGGTATTGAGAAAACCGCTGGGAATACGGTTATGGGATTGAAGAATCCATATCTTCCTTCTAGTGAATGGGGTTGGCAGATTGATCCTATCGGACTTCGTATTTCACTTGTAGAACTGTATGATCGCTATCGTAAACCTTTGTTTATCGTGGAAAACGGTCTAGGAGCTAAAGATGAGCTGATAGATGGAAAGGTACATGATGAATATCGCATTGATTATTATCGAAAACATTTTAAATGTATGTTGGATGCGATTTTAGAAGATGGTGTAGAATTGATGGGCTATACATCCTGGGCATGCATTGATTTAATCAGTGAATCCACAAAACAAATGTCAAAACGTTATGGTTTTATCTATGTGGATGTTGACGATTACGGCAATGGAACGTATGATAGATATCGGAAGGATTCTTTCTATTGGTATCAAAAGGTTATTCACCATAATAGTTTAGATTTTGAATGATAGATGAAGGAGGAAAGAGAATGGCTAAGATCAAAAAAGTTTTAAATTCCAGTGTTGTTTTGGTCGAGGACGAACAAAAATCCGATTTTATCATATTAGGAAAAGGGATAGGTTATGGTAAAAAATCTGGCGAGAATATCGATGTGAATGACTCTACCTATCAATTTTATATACCTGTTGTGAGTGATAAATCAAAACAGATTATGGATCTTTTAGATGCCATTTCTCCTGAAGTATTGGAAGTGACCCATCAGGTTATTTCTTTGGCTAAAGCAGATTTACATACAGAGTTTAATGATAATTTGTATTTTGTTTTAGCAGATCATTTGAACTTTGCGATAGAACGTTTGAAACAAAACATGGTAACAACCAATCGTCTAATTTGGGAAATACAAAATTTTTATCCCGAAGAATATGCTGCCGGTGTTCATTGTTTAAAACTGGTTAATAAAGCATTACATATTCAACTTCCGGATGATGAAGCAGTGAATATTGCGTTTCATTTGGTAAATGCGCAATCCTCCAATAACCCGGAATATGACAGTGCTCGTTATGCGAAATTAATAGGAGAAATCGTAAATCTTGTTCGTTATTCATTGAATAAAGAGTTTCATAAAGATAGTATACATTATTTACGCTTTATTACACATATCCGTTTCTTTGTTGAACGATTTTTCACGGATAAGATGTTAGAGGATAATGGCGATAGTTTCTATTTAACATCAAAAAATCGTTATCAAAAAGAAGTAGAAGTGGCGAATAAGGTAAAAAGTTTTCTCTATGATCAATATCAGAAACTTATCACTGATGAGGAAATGTCTTTTCTAATCATACATATTAATCGTTTATTACGTGATGAACCGTCTGTTTAGACGGTTTTTTCTTATGATAAGAGTTTGATTGCATCAAAGTAGAATGTAAAAAAAGATGCGAAGAGAAATTTATAGATTTCAAGAAAAGAGTGCTTTTCAAAGCTGTCTAAAGCTAGCTATGAAAACAGAATATTGGATTTACATAGCTAAAGAAGCATATTGGTATTTTACGATGGCATAAAACAGCATCATAAATATTCTCATACATAAAGCAGTCATATGTCTTAAGATGCCTATCTTTTGATAAACCGTATTTCTCACATGATTGTAAGCTATAATAAAGGTAGAAAGTAGGGATAAGATGAAACATATCTATGTAAATGGAACTATCTTGACAATGGAAGATATGCAAAAACAAGTAGAAGCAATTTGCTTTGAAGATGAGCGTATTGTGGGATTAGGAAATCGTTCTGATTTAATAAAACGTTTTCCAGAGGCAGAAATTCATGATTTGTGTGGGAAAACAATGCTGCCGGCCTTTCTTGATGCACATTCTCATTTTACAGGAGTAGCCAATGCACTTCGCCTTTGTGATTTAAGTGATGCAACATCATTTGATGACATCATTATAAAAATGAAGGAGTTTGCGAAAGATAGAAAATTGGGAAAGCAGGACTGGCTGATTGGTGCGAATTATGATCATAATTTCATGAAAGAAAAAAGACATCCTGACCGACATGTGCTTGATGAAATCAGTATGGAGCAACCAATTTACATTTCTCATGCATCTTCACATATGGGAGTTGCCAATAGCGCTGCCTTGCAGGCATGTGGATTACATAATGCAATGAAAGATCCAGAGGGAGGAAGATATGGCAGAGAAGCTGATGGCAGTATGAATGGTTATATGGAAGAAAAGGCATTTGTATCTTTTCAAAATCAAGTACCTATGCCATCCATGGAAACAATGTTAGAGCTGATGAAAGAAGCACAGGCAATTTATGCCAGCAACGGGATTACCACAGTGCAAGAAGGATTTACGCAATCATCTTTATTTCAGTTATTATTGGCTTCCGCTAAGTCAAATACCCTATATCTCGATGTAGTTGCTTATGCAGATGTAAGTGAAGAAAAAGATTTGTTTACCCAATACCCGACGTATGAGCGGTACCAGAATCATTTGAGATTAGGTGGTTACAAGACGTTTGCTGATGGCTCACCACAAGGTAAGACGGCATGGATGTTGGAACCATATCGTGGAAGTGAAGATCGTGGGTATCCGGCGATGACAGATGCGCAGATGTATCAGCGTATTGAAAAAAGTATTATAAATAAACGTCAATTGCTCATACATTGCAATGGCGATGCTGCCGCAAGACAATTCATTACACAATTTGAAAAGGTCATGAAACAACATCCTGAGGCAACGACGCATCGTCCGGTCATGATTCATGCCCAACTGGTTCGTAAGGAAGAACTGGAAAGAATGCCGGCATTAGATATGATTCCATCTTTCTTTGTTGCGCACACCTGGTATTGGGGCGATATTCATATTGAAAATTTTGGGAAACAAAGAGCGGATAAGATTTCACCGGCACATACAGCCAAGGAATTGCAGTTGCCCTATACCTTCCATAATGACAGTCCGGTCATTCCACCAAATATGTTTAAAACATTATGGTGTGCAGTGAATAGAAAAACAAAGAGTGGACAACAGATAGGAAATACAGAAGCTTTATCTGTGGAAGATGCCTTGCGTGGCTTGACGATTCATGTGGCACATCAATATTTTGAAGAAGATAAAAAGGGAAGCTTTAAAGAAGGAAAACAAGCAGATTTTATTCTTCTGGATAAAAATCCTTATCTGGTAGATAAGACGAAGCTAGATACGATACAAGTGTTAGAAACATGGAAAGATGGTAAATGTATCTATCAGAAAAAATGAATGCAAAGTAATCATTTTTTGCATTTAAAAGTACATGAATTCAAAGAAGTTAGGAGTACCTTAGTAGTACATTAGGAGGTACATAGTTATTTTTTATGTATCTAAGTAAAAGAAAGGAATGTCTTTTACCTCAAAAATAGGTATATGACATTCCTTTATAATGTTAGTTGTAGTTGTTCATTTGGAATCGCTGATTTATAAGCACGTATAATATCACTCATACGATATAAGATGCCATATTTGCGACACTCTTTCACAAATAGTTTATACAAATGTCGAGAGTTTGGAGAATTACAGGAATAGCATTTATGATAATGTTCTTCATACGTAAAACGTAATCCGGGATAATGCTGATCTAGCCAGTGATAATAATAATCCCGTTGATTGTCACGTAAAGATAAACCGAAGCCGCCATATACAAATATAAAATTGGCATGAGCTTCATGTGCTTTTTGAACAATGGTGAGAATATTTTCTTCGGTATCATTAATAAAAGGCAGGATAGGCATTAAGAGGATACCGGTAAATAAGCCGGCTTCGCGTAATGCTTTTACAGTTTCAAAGCGTTTAGAAGATACCGGGGCAAAGGGTTCTATTTGTTTCGATAAGGAATCTTGCGCACAGGTAATCGTGATTTTAAAAATGCTTGGATATTGTTTAGCGATACGTTTTAATATGTCAATGTCACGTAGAATCAAGGTGCTTTTCGTATCAATACCGACCCCATAGCCATAACGTTCGATTAATGCTAAGGCTCCTTTCGTAAGACATTGTGTTTTTTCAAAAGGATTGTAGGTATCCGACATAGCGCCAATGCCAATCGTTCCTTTCTTTCGCTTTTTTCGCAGTTCCATTTCCAAAATTGCCAAAGCATTTTGTTTGCCTTTGACAATATCAAAATCAGCAACCTGATAGCATTTACTGCGTGAATCACAATATACACAGCCATGACAGCAACCCTTATATAAGTTCATATTAAAGTCCATACCAAACCATGTGTTGGCATTGCTATTTCTGGGTTGTGATGCTAAAAGTGTCTTAGCAGGAAGATAGGCAAAGGGGGTTACTTCTTCCTGTATGGGGATATACAGCTGAATGGTGGATGTGGAAGATTGAAACATAAAACCTTCCTCATATACTTCATAATAACAGATAGTTGAAGATAGAGCTTGATAAGGGGATGCCGGCAGTTCCTGCTTCCATATCGTCGTAATGGTTTCCGGCAATTGATCCATACCTCCATGATGCGTAAAATGTAAGAAAGCACCTCTGGGAATGTGGAACAGCTCAAAATCCAGAGGATAACAGTTGAGTGAGGGAACACCGCAGAAATAATATAATTTAGTGTCTTCACGAAGCATAATACCGTATTTTATCCAAGGTTGTGTTAAGGGCATATGCACACTTTTTAATTTTGCATTGAATTGTTTCCAGAAATTTTTGATGAGCAAATGATTCTCTTGAAGAGAAGTAGTGAGAAGGATACGTTTTCCAACCAGAAAGATATCATCCTGATGTACATATTCACTTTTCATATTGGGAAAGCAGCTCCTTTAATTTCTTTTCTGATTGGATTTCATGCGTAATAAAGCGATGATTCAAAAATAGAGCATAAGTTGTTGTAGGACAAGGAAGCTGTTGAGCTTCTTCTGTTGTCTTGAGGTGATGCACATGTACCTCCCAATTAGCTTCTTGAGCAAGCTGCGCTGCTTTTTCCCCATAACATGCAGCATGTGGACATTGACAGCTATAATATAAGACAAAGCCATCTTCTTCACATTGTAATGTTCTGGCATGCTCCAGAAACTTTGGTATGATCGCATCACTTTCTTGCGGGGTATCTTTGATGGGAAGATAGTAAAGTTGATATGGGAAGATTTCATCAACGAGCTGAAATCCATAATGCTCAAGATAATGACGATCTGCTAAATAGGGCTGTTTCTTTTTTGCAGAGATTACACATATGCCTTGTTTACCACGAGCTTTTGCGTCTTCAATACAATAGGTAAGCAATTCATGTGCATAGCCTTTTCCTTTGTATTGTCCTGCGACCCATAAGCAATTGATAAACAAACAGTTGTGTGCTTGTATTGGCACCCAAGCCTTTTCTGCATCGATATATTCTATAAAGACCTTACCTCGAACATTTGCTTTTAAAAAGACCAGTCCTTCCTCTAACCGTTCTTTAAGCCATGCTTTCTTATCAGCTGCACGATGCTCCCCTTTTTTCTCGGTAATGGCACAACAAATATGTTCAGTAGCTAAATTATCCATCGTAAGCTGTATGTACTCCATCATTCTTCCTCCTTTTTGCTAATTGGCAAACGCAATATTGTTTTACGTTTTTCTTCCTTTGTCCGATGAGGATTGCTGAGATAAATTTCATGATGAAACCGCATGTATGACTCATTCACTGCCACTTGATATCCTTCTGCTTGCGCATAGGCATGCAATTTGGCGATGGATTGTGGCTCATCATCATAGGATCCGATGTGTAGTATTTGCACACAATCGCCTTCTTCCCATTCCCATAGACTTACTTCTGAAGTATCTGCATCGGGATGTTTTTGTTCATAGCGTAAGCAAGCTTCTTTTAAGACTTCCGCTGTCACAAAAGCAGGTAATCGCATGATGGAATACCAATGCAGCTGATCTTTGTGAGCAGTTTCCAAGGTTTGCTCATTTTCCAACCACCATAAGCCTTCTAAAGGAGCTACTACAAAGGGAGAATAACCGGGAATCTCCCATTGCTTTTTCATGCTCATCTTAATTGTATATTGTAATCCATATAATAGACGCACCGCTTTTGCATAAGCACCATCCTTTTCATTTGGATTTCCTGTCCCTGCTATTTTGAGATAGCTTGCTTTAGGAAGTGTGATGCGCATTGGCTTGGTTTTTACACCATAGGCATCTTTCATTTCTTTCTTTACATCATAGGCGTTCATATTATTTTTCCTTTCTCTTTTTAAAAGCAATGCCATCTGCATCAATAGAGGACTTTTCTTTTGTTTCTTGTGTATGCAAAGCGATTGTTTCTACATCTTCTTCATATCGTTTCTGCATGGCTTGTAACCGTTGTTTAACTTTCTCTTTTACTGTTGAAGGAGAAAGTACCTTGGCATAAGGCCCATACGACAGTAACATGCCATAAACCCATTCATCCTCAGGGAAGCTGATATGCACAAGGAAATTCCCATCTTCCAGTTTCTCTATCTGCTCATAAGCGTATTCATCATACAGGCGATAGGCCATACAGCTATCCACCCACAAGGTGATATCTGTTGTAGCTATTGGAAGTGTCTTATCTTCTGCATTTGGACACTGCATGGGTAAGAAAGTTTCTTTTTCCATGAACACCTCTTGCATACGCGAGAGCTTGAATAAGCGATAATCCGCTCGTGTGGTACAATAGGCTTTTAAATACCAGGTATGTTCTTTAAACCAAAGTTGGAGAGGATAGGCATGACGTTTGGTTTGGATGCCATTGCTCCCACAATAGGTGAAGGAAATGGCATGGCGTATCTGAATAGCATCTCGTATGGTTTCAAAGAGCTTGCGAGAGCGATTGGACCAATCGGATAAATCCATGGCAATCCAATCTGTTTCCTGTTGATGGAATAAGGTGCGCATGCGTTCTAAGGTATCATTCGTATCATCGGTAATGGTTTGGACACCTTTGAGGGCAGATAGGATGAGCTGTTGTTCTTCTTCGCTTAATAAAGCACGATTTAAGATGAAGTGTTCCATTAAAAAGATACCGCCATCTTTTCCTTTATTGGTATAAATGGGAATACCGGCAGCGCTTAAGGTATCAATATCACGATAAATGGTGCGTGTTGATACTTCAAAACGTTCTGCCAACTCTTTGGCTGTCACTTTCTTACGGTATAATAAGAGATATACGATTTCAAAGAGGCGTTGTAAGTGCATAGGATCCCTCCGTTCTATTCTATTGTAACAGATGAATATGACAGATGTCTGTCATATTTAAAAAATGTCGATAAGAAAAAATAGAACAAGCATCTTATTCATCATAAACCATCAGCAAAGACATATTGCTAGATTGTGGTTATCTGCAATGATGCTGTCACTTTTCATTATCATGGGAAAGGAGTATAATAGACAAGAAGAAAGAAGGGTTTTCGATGTTAAATAACGCAGTAAATCGTGAACGATTGATGGGCTATGCAGAAGATGTCTTACTTCCTGCAACAGCGAAAGATATCACGCTTATGGAAACGGTGGAAGAAGAAGGGGAAGAACTTTCTTTATGGCTTGTCACCATGGAAGATGAAGAGGAATATTGGCTGTTGGAGAATGGAAGTCCTTGTGGTATCTATAAACGCAGTGGTATTTATGAATCATCACAACGTGTATTTGATACTTATGCAATCCAAAAAGAACAGGCTCAGCAAGAACCGGTAAAAGACCGTTTTGCCTATGGCTATGAAAAATAAGAATCTTTCTTGCGCATAGAGGTAAGAAAGATCAAAATAAAAAACAAAACAGCTAAGCTGTTAGAAAAGAAGGTGGACGCGATGAAGATTGCAGTATTAACCGACAGTGGCAGTGCTTTAACAAAGGAAAGTGGAAAAGCGTTAGGGTTATATGTAGTGCCTTTAGAGGTCATAGACGGCACGGATTCTTTCCGGGATGGTGTGGATATGACAACACAGGAACTCTATGAGCGCTTAAGGTTACAGCATACACCTAAAACAAGCATGCCATTAACTTCTGAAATTGAAGATGTACTACAGGAAATTAAGCAAAATGGCTATACCCATATTATCGCAGTCCCTTTATCCTCAGGGTTAAGCGGTACGTATAATACGATGCGTATGTGTGCAGAAGATCTTGCCATACCTATGACCATTATTGAAAACTACACAACTTGTGATTTACAGTGTCATGATGCTTTATTAGCATTAGCATGCAGCAAGCAGAATATGGAGCCAGAAGCTATCAAGGCATATGTGGGAGATAAGGTAAAAGAAAGTGGCACTTTGATCTTACCCAACGATATTCAACATTTAAAACGTGGGGGACGTTTAACACCACTTGCGGCAGCTGCAGCCAGTTTGTTGAAAATTAAACCGATCTTAACAATTGGACCTGAGACAAAGGGCAAGATTGATGTTTATGAGAAAGTAAGAACCGAGAAAAAAGCGCAACATGTAGCTGTGCAGGCGATTTGTGATATCATGAAGAACAGCGAAGGGGATATTTATGTCATCCATTCAGACTGTTTGGATAAAGCTACTGAAATAGCTGATATATTCCAAAAGGAATGTCCTTTGGTAAAGGTACATGTCAATACGATTTGTGCTGTGATCAGTGCCCATACCGGCTTAGACTGTATCGCTATTCAATATATTAAAAAATAAGATATCGTTTCAAGGGTTATCCACTTGTAAAATTTACCTTAAACTATTTTCAAGGAAAGCTGTCATCCATTAGATGAAGCTTTCCTTCATAATTAGAGAGAAATGATTATCCGTTAGGTGAAGAGGTTCTTAAGATGTTATCAAGTAAACCGATTATTAGAACCCTTAAGAAATGTTTTTAATCATTATGCTTGATGTGAAAAAGAAACGATATGGCTTTAGAAAAGATATGGAAGGAGAGGAATGCCCTATGCAGATGATCATTGAACCAAAGCGTTTTCTGCATAAGACGTCTTCTCATCTCTATGTGCAACCGCATCCTTTCCTTAAAAAAGCAGTGGCACATTATACTATTTTGCAGGAAAGTGCTTATACCGGCCAAGAAACCTTGCTCTTAGTTCCGGATATCAGCGGATGCATCGTATTCAAGGTGAAAAAGAATACAATAGATGCTCAGTATTGGGGTCCTACAACAAAACTAGTCGAGGTACAGGCAGAGCCAGACGATGCATATTTCAGTTTTTTTATTGAATTTCATCAAGGTGGTGCTTATCAGCTATTTCAGCGAGGGTTACAGGAACTGCTAGATGAGAAGATTCCATTGTCAAAGATTTTGCCAGAGTTGCAAGAGCAGATGATTGAGGCTTATATGCAAAGTACGACCTTGGAAATGTTTTTAGCTAAGATTGATAGCATATTGTTAAGTGGTGAACGTAAGGACAGCCATATAGTGACGATGTTGCGAAAACAGATGCACCCACAAGTGTCTTTAAAGGAAGTTGGAAATGCGATTGGGTACAGTGAACGGCATGTACAGCGTATTTTTCTGGAACAGATTGGCTGCAGCATGAAACACTATCAAAGAGTACAGCGCATGAATCTGGCAATCCATCTCTTACAAAATGCGCATTCGCTGATTCAGGTGGCACAGCTGTGTGGATATTATGACCAGTCGCATTTTATTCATGATTTTATTCGAGTGTGTGGCTGTACACCGAAAGCTTATGTGGAGAAGATGACAAGTTATTATCAAGAACCTTATAAATTTTAAACCTGTCGCCTTGACAGGGGGCAGATGAAAGGGCACAAGCTGTCCTTTTTTTACAATTCTATGTCTTGTGAATCGTTTATACTGATTACAAGAGAGAGGAGTGTTACAAATGGTAAAATTTGAAGGAGGACTAATCTGTGTGAAAGATATTCAGCGATCACGCAGATTGTATGAGGAATTATTGGGACAGACAATGCTAGAGGACTTTGGTGAAAATATTGTGTATTTAGGCTTTGCATTACAAGAGAAGACATGCTGGGCATCGTTTTTAGATGTTGCACCTGTTGATATCAAAGCGGGTCGTTATGATCATGAGTTATACTTTGAAACTGAGGATTTAGATGGTTTTATAGAAAAGATGAAAGCATATGATGTAAAGATTTATCAGCCAATACAAGTAAGTAGTTGGGGTCAGCGAATGATTCGTTTTTTTGATTATGATGATCATATGATTGAAGTAGGAGAATCGATGGATTATCTGATTTTAAACTATATCAAGCAAGGACACAGTGTAGAAGAAACACATGAAAAATATCAATTTTCTATCGACTATATCAACAACCTATTAAAAAGGTAAATATCCTAAAAAGGCCCGCTGTTTACAGCGGGCATAGTTATTTATATGGAAAATCTGATGCTTATTGAGAATGCGACATCTATACATTTGTTTAGGTTTGATCGTATCGCATAGGATATTATCAGATGGTTTCATTTATATATAGATGCTCTAGCGGTAAGGATGGCTTGTGCAACTGCTTTACCATCATGACAGTCATTAATTTTCCTTTGCCAATCACATCTTCTTCAACAGAGGTACGCAGATAAACTTTATTTGTTGTCTGGGCTAAATGAGATAGCATATTGGTAAACACTTTCGGTGTTGTATATGCACATTCTATAACTTCGACATCCTGCTCATGCTCTTCGATTAACAGATAACCGCATGGTTGTTGATCTTCTTCATAGACATACAATGTCTGTTGCCACAAGTCAGCATAAGGAAGAAATTGTTGAATAAAGTAATCCTTATCACGAATGCGATAGCCCTCTTTGTCTTTTGTGTATGTCTGATAGATGTCCACAAGCGCCGATATTGTAAACTGTGTAGTCAGTTTACCTTTTTCTTCATCTTGTAAATATGCCTGCTTATCCAATTTCCAACGTTTACACATATAAGTTTCCACAAAGCCGCTTGATTTGTAAATTTCCCATTCATATGCCTGTAACAAAATGAAGTTTGCCGATGCATAGGGCTCTTTTTGTAAGACACTATGCAGCAATTGTTTCATATAGCCACAGCCTTCATATGCTTTTTGCGTAGCGACACCGACAACGAAATAGACACGTTCTTTTTTTCCGTGTAAGGAAATATCCATCGGACGTAACTGCAACATAGAGATCAGTTCCTGTTGACTTGTTAACAGCCAAGTATCTTCTTCATGATAAAAATGCGTAAAATAATATTGGCTAGATGCTTTTGTTTCATCTGCAAAGCTTGTTTCCCATAACTGCATAACGGCATCTTTCCAATGGGCATCTGCTTGATGAATCTTTAAGGCTTGATGACAACTGCCAAACTTTTGAATCTTATATATGGGCTGCATGTCACTCTTGGCTTTACGCAGCTCCGGAAGTCCCATATCATCTTCTCTGTTTAGGTAACGGATGGTATCCGGAAGGGTTTCTAAATAGCATTTCAAAATAGCAATATATAAACCACGATATGCGCGATTTGCTTTTTCCACATGAATTTGTACCATATCTTCAGCCAATCTTGAGGTTATCGAAAAGGCTTCTAATTGATTATCTATGTAAATACATCCACCTTCTACAGGTAATTGTTCCCAATATTGAAACAAGAGCTCAATACCGATGATTTCAGCGTCGATTGTTTCATACTCTTCTTCCTTTTTGGTTGCTTTCCAACGCTTTAAAAAAGCCATAACATGAGGAATATCTTCGCGTGTTAAAGGTTTATAATAATACCTTCCTTCATAAAGCTTTTCAAAAGCATGAAAGTGATTACGGCGTTTCTGCATTTTCTTACCGGATAAAGTTTGTTGCTGCATGCGATCATATACATAATCGCGTGCATTATAACAATCCCAAATTAAAAACGCTTGGGGATATTCCTTTATGAGCCAATCTTTAAACTCTTTAGTCATAGAATGGACCTCAAAGGCGATATGCAATTGCTCACTGCGCTTTGCAAGCATTTCTAAGGCTTCTTTACGGTAAGGCAAGGCACAATATGGCATAAGCCATACAGGCTCATGATGCGGCATTTTCGTATATACCAAAGCAAAGTGTTCATATGTTTCAAAATAGGCCTCATAGCGATTAGACCACATCAGCAATGTCATAGCGTTTGAGTTATATTCATGGTAATCAGCTAGCGCGATATAGGGTTGTAATTCTTTCCAATTTTCAATCGTTAGTTTTTTCATAAAACCTCTCTTATTATTACTATGGTATATTATAGCGCGGTTATCATAAAAAACAAGAAATTTGCTTATAGCAGCGACTTGCTACTTTGTGTATAAGCATTCACCTTTTTGGAATTCTTCCAATAAACGACGATAATCATCCGCAAACTGACTATGTTTACGCCATAAAAATGTAATGTCATGATGCAAAGGCATGCCTTTTAAAGGAAGGATGACCAGACTGCCTTCGGCAATCTCTCTTTTAGCGGTGTTTTCATAAAGAAACGTAATGCCACAGCCTTTCACAGCAAGTTCTTTAATCAGATGAACACTGCCAATTTCCGTATAGGCAGTGAAATCATGTATGGCAATATTCTGTTCTGCTAAATAGCGTTCTAGGATTGCTCTGGAGCCGCTGCCTTCCTCACGTAATAATAATGGACAAGTTAGAAGATCTTCCAGTGTCGTAAGGCTTTGCCAATGGGGAAAGGATGGGGCACAGACCGCAAGAAACGGCTCTTTGCGATAGCAGATGGCATCATATGCATCTTTTGCATAATATCCTTCCACAAAAGCGACATCCAGTTTTCCTTGATCAATACTTTTTAATAAAGTTTTGGTGTTATCAATCGTTAAGGTAATGCTGCGGTTTGGATGTTGTTTTAAATAACTGGCAAAGGCATCTTGCAATAACCCTTCGGCAACACTTAAGGTAGCTCCAATGGCTAAAGGAGCCTCTGTTGGTTGTTTCATTTTTATCATTAATCGTGTTTCATCATGCTGTTGTGTTTGCATGGCATTTAAAAGTAATTTTCCGGCATTTGTTAAATTTAATTTCTTTCCTGTAAACGTAAATAAGGCACATCCATAATGTTGTTCCAAATAATGAATATGCTGCGACACAGCCGGCTGCGTAATGTGCAAACGCTCTGCGGCCTTTGTATAATTCATTTCTTCACATACGGTAAGAAATGTCTGCATACGAAAATCAAGCATCCTAACACCTCCTGTTCATAATTGCTATATCTTTATTATAACATTCTTTACATATACCTAAAAGAAGGGCTAAGCTTATCTTTTAAGAAAGATATAAAAGTAAGCAAAAAAACCACCCTAGTGGTTTTTAAATAGTTTTAGGCTGGAACAATTTCCAACCAATAGCCATCCGGATCTTCGATAAAATAAATGCCCATCGCTTTATTTTCATAACATATACATCCCATATCGGCATGTTTTGCATATGCCTGTTGGAAGTGATCACAAGAAAAAGCAATGTGACTTTCATTTTCTCCTAAATCATAAGGTTGTGGATGTTCTTTTAACCATGTTAATTCCAATTGGAATTGGTGAGTATCATCTTCCAGATAAGTTAATTGAAAAGAATCATCTTCTGCTTTTTTAATCGCTGCCACATGCAGTCCTAAGGCTTCTTCATAAAAAGCAACACTTTTTTCAATATTTGTGATATTGATATTACAATGGATTAATTTAAAATTCATAAGCTAGCTCCTTTTTCTTTATTATACGACATAGCTGTGTTCGGAAACAAGTTTTTATCTGATAACGAGAATATGAAACCTAAGAAAAACCGACTTTCCTCTATTTATTTTTTATGATTTGCGTTACAATGAAAGAGGTATCAGGAGGTTGGGACATGCAAAACGAAAAGAGTAAATCTTTGCATTTTACAGAAGAAATGGATCGTTTAAGCACTTTGTTGAATCGGCATGCCGGGGAAGTGTGTTTAGAAAAAGAATTGAAAAAAGCAATCCTGCGCAACCAGCTTTTATGTGTTGCCCTGATCGATATTAATGATATAACCGATATAAATACGAAATATGGTCATGATGCAGGTGATGCTGTTATCCAACAGGTTGCACAATGTTTAAAACAAGATCTGCAGCAAGAAGAATATGCTGCACGATTTAGTGGAGACGAATTTCTTTGTATATATCCTGCAAAACAGCGCCAAGAGATTCATGATCGTTTACAGAAGATAATGGAATATCTTGCCCGTAAAACCGATAAGGATGCATTTCACATCAGTTTTTGTTATGGCCTTACCCTTGTAGAACCGACACAAAAGATCACGGCTAAACAAGTAATCATGGAATGTGATGATGCGATGTATCAATGGAAACGCCGTTATCACTTAGATAAGGCACGTTATTCTATCTTACATCATTTTCTTGAAGATGAAGATGCCAGACAATTTTCTTATGATACAAAATGTCTGTTGCATGCTTTAGTAGCCAGTACCGATGATTATATTTATGTATGTAATATGGCAGAAGATCCCTCTACTTTTTTATATTCGCAAGCAATGGTAAAAGAGTTTGGGCTTCCTCAGCAGGTGATTCATGATGCGGCTTTGGAATGGGGCAAGCACATTCATGAAGCGGATCAACAAGCCTTTTTGGAAGCCAATCTGGCCATTGCAGACAATCGCAGTGATTGTCATAATGTGGAATACCGTGCTAAGAATTGCCGTGGGGAGTGGGTATGGCTCAGATGTCGGGGACATGTGGAGCGGGATATGGATGGAAATCCAATCTTATTTGCCGGTATGATAACCGACCTTAGTAAAAAGAATAAGATCGATCATTTAACAGGTCTGTTTAATAAATATGAATTTGAAGATACGATTGAGCAAATGCTGACAAAAAAGAATACTCGTCCATTCAGTGTGATGCTGTTGGATCTAGATAATTTTTCTAATATCAACAAGTTTCACAATCATCGTTTCGGCGATGAAGTATTAGCAAAAACAGCTCAGCAGATTCAATCCATCTTGCCGCAAGGGGCAAAGATGTATCGTCATGATGGTGATGAATTCCATGTGATTTTCGCTCAAGCTGCTTCCAAAAAACAGATGGAAGAAGTATTTGCGGATATTCAGCATATTTACCGTACCCAGCAGGAATTAAATGATCGTAAATATCATATTACGATTTCGGCTGCTGCATTAAATTGTCCAGATGATGCCGCAGATGTCATGAATATCTCAAAGAATTTACGTTACGCATTGGATCACAGTAAACGCAATGGACGGAATCGTTTAACATTTTATGAAAAAGGCATGCGGCTGCATGAAATGCGCGAGCTTGATCTGATAGAACAATTGCGTTACAGTATTGAACACGATTTTATCGGTTTTGCATTGCACTTTCAACCACAGGTCGATGCAAACACCAAGCAAATCGTTGGAGCTGAGGCTTTAGCCAGATGGAAGAGCGATATTTATGGCAATGTGCCACCATTAATTTTTATTCCCTTGTTAGAAAAAAGCGGCTTGATCAATGAAGCAGGCAAATGGATCTTTCAAAAAGCAGTGCAGTACTGTAAAGAAATGACGACGATACTCCCTACTTTCTGTGTAAGTATCAATTTATCTTATATACAATTAAGTGATTTGCAATTTCTTGCTTTCATGCAACAGGTACTAAAAGAAGAAATGATCGATCCTTCGCATATCATTGTGGAGATGACCGAAAGCTATATGGTAAAAAATGATGATATGCAGCAAACATTATTTCATAAGATCCGCGCTTTAGGCATTCGCATTGCCATGGACGATTTTGGAACAGGCTTTTCTTCTCTTGGGGTATTAAAAAAAGCACCGGCCGATATTGTTAAGATTGATAAAGTGTTTATGAAAGATGTACTCACCAGCAATTTTGATGCGACGTTTATTCGCTTTATTGTTACCCTATGTCATGATGTGAATATAAAAGTACTGTTGGAAGGGGTAGAAACAAAAGAAGAATATGAAAAGGTAAAAACGATGGGACTTGATTACATTCAAGGGTATTATTTTGGAAAGCCCCAACCTTTTCAACAATTTAAGAAAAATTGTGAAAACAATACATCAGATGTTTAAAACGGTATGCTCATACCGTTTTTCCTCTTTTAGTATTCCTTATTCTATGAGGAATGGAAGGGAAAAGTGTGTGTAGGATAAGATTGCTTTGGTAAGCTTTTTTAAAACAGAAGAGAAAAAGCGCAAAAACTATTGAAAACATGGAAAAGCCCTGCTTTTCAACGAAAATTCTAGTATAATAGAACATGATAGAAGATGGAGGCGGCTTTATGAGCGCATATATTGAATTTCAAAATGTAAAAAAAATATATCAGATGGGTGAAGTTCAGATTGAAGCATTAAGCGGTGTGGATTTTTCCATAGAGAAAGGTGAATTTGTCGTCATAGCCGGGGCGAGCGGTGCCGGAAAAAGTACGATTTTAAACATCCTTGGTGGTATGGATAGTGTAAGCAGCGGAACGATTTATGTGGATGGCAAAGAAATCAGCGCCTATAATGCAAAACAGCTGACCACCTATCGCCGTTATGATATTGGTTTTGTATTTCAGTTTTACAATCTGGTACAAAATCTGACGGTAAAAGAAAACGTGGAATTGGCAACACAAATTTGCAAAGAACCCTTAGATATTGATGAAACGATTGAGGCGGTAGGCTTAAAAGAACGCAGTCAAAACTTCCCGGCGCAATTGTCCGGAGGAGAACAGCAGCGAGTAGCCATTGCCCGTGCTATTGCTAAAAATCCTAAACTTTTGTTATGCGATGAGCCTACGGGAGCTTTGGATTATAATACTGGGAAACAGATATTAAAACTTTTGCAGGACACCTGCCGCCAACGTGGGGTCAGTGTCATTGTTATCACCCATAACTTGGCATTAACTGCCATGGGGGATAAAGTTATCAAGGTGCGCAACGGAAAAATTGAAAGTGTGACGATCAATGAACATCCGCTGCCGGTAGAAAGGATCGAGTATTAATGACGAAAAAAGCGCTTTTAAAAGATACCTTTCGTGAAATGCGAAAATCGCTGGGACGCTTTATTTCCATTTTTATGATTGTGGGAATCGGAGTGGCGTTTTTTGCTGGAGTAAAAGCAAGTGTACCTGATATGAAGGGGAGCGCAGATAAGTATTTTGATGACTATAATCTGATGGATATAAAAGTTATGTCAACAATTGGCATGAGCAAAGAAGATGTGCAGGCATTGACCAAAGTAAACGGAGTAAATGGTGTTTATGGCAGCTATAGTATGGATGTGGTAAATATGCGCCATAATCAGATGCGTGTATTTAAGCTTATGTCGATGCCCCTTGACAGTGCTGCGAACAATAAAAACTATATCAATCAAGCCAGAGTCATCGAAGGACGCTTACCTAAGAAAAATGATGAATGCGTAATTGAAAAGGATGCTATTCGTCAATCCGGTATGAATATCGGTGATAAAATTACCTTTGCAAGCGGAACAGAGGATGCCTTACGTGATCGTTTAAAACGAACAACCTATACAATTGTCGGCAAGGTAAAAACACCATATTATTTATCTTATGAAAAGGGCAGTTCGTCAATTGGCAGTGGAGAAATTAATAATTATGCGTTCATTCCGGAAGAAAATTTCAAAGGCGAATATTTCACGGAAATCTATTTAACACTAGATAATGTAAAACAGCTGAATTCCTATGATGATGCATATTTTGATATTGTGAAACCGGTAAAAAAAGAGGTTACGTCACTTGTGGAAACAAAGGTAGCTGATCGTTTTCAAGATATACGCGACAAAGCATTGCGTAAGATTGCGGATGGACGTAAGGAATATCGAAAGCAAAAACAAAAATATGATAATGAAATAGCCAAAGCGCAACAAAAATTGGCGGATGCGCAAACATCATTACAGGATGGACAGCAGGAATTAAATCATAAGAAACAGACAACGGCCATCACCTTTCAGGAAAAAGAAGCAGAGCTTAACACAAATGCAAATAAGCTGAAGCAAGCGCGTCAGGAGTATGAAAAGGGCAAAGCCGAATTCGCAAAACAAAAAAAGACGGTACAGCAACAGCTTGCCTTATTGGATAAAAATATCGCACAGTTGCAAGCACAGCTGCAACAATTAAAACAACAAAAGGCCGCCTTGGATGCTCAGCTTGCTGCTCCTGATCTTAGTGAAGATGAAAAACAGATCTTGTCTGTAAAACAGCAGGAAATCATTGCCGGAATGCAAAAACTACAGATGACGTTGCAGCCATTACAAACGCAAAAGCAAAGCGCTCAGACACAGCTTGCGCAAGGTGAAAAAAAACTGACGCAGAGCAAACAGCAGATAGCTTTGGGGGAACAGCAATTAAAACAAGGTAAGATACAGTTAGCAGAAGCTAAAAAAACAGCTGAACGTGAATTTGCTTCTGCGCAACAGACAATCAATCATGGAAAAAAAGAGTTGGCAAATGGGCAGCGGGAGTTAAATGTACAGAAAAAAGATGGTGCTGATAAATTAAAGAAAGCAAAAGAAAAACTTGACCAAAGTGAACAGGATATCAACGATTTAAAGGAACCTAAAACCTATGTATTAGATCGCCATTCACATTACTCTTATATGGACTATGGCAGTGCTGCAGATCGTATGGGCGCCATATCAAAGGTATTCCCACTTTTCTTCTTTTTGGTAGCAGCACTTGTTTGCTTAACGACGATGACGCGCATGGTAGATGAACAGCGTCAGGAAATCGGTACTTTAAAAGCACTTGGTTATACCAAAGCACATATTGCGATGAAGTATATTATTTATGCGTCGATTGCCAGTGTATGCGGCGGTATTTTTGGTGCGGTGATTGGCATGATTATTTTCCCTACCGTGATCTACAATGCTTGGGGTATTATGTATAATATGCCATCAGTGCAATTGCAGGCACAGATTCCATTAGCAGCCACAGCGATCCTGTTAGCATCCTTGATTACGGTAGCAGCTGCCATTATGGCTTGTTACAAAGAGCTGATCGAAGTTCCTTCCCAATTGATGCGTCCAAAGGCTCCGAAAAACGGTAAGAAGATTCTTATGGAACGTATTCCATTCATATGGAAACATTTTAACTTTATTCATAAAGTAACAGCTCGTAATATCTTCCGTTATAAAAAACGTTTCTTTATGACCGTAATCGGAATCAGTGGCTGTACGGCTTTACTGTTGGCCGGTTTTGGCATTCAGGACTCGATCGGGGAAATAGCCGTAAAGCAATATCAGGAAATCTATGCTTTTGATATGAGTATGGAATTTGATAGTGATATAACAGCGTCTCAGAAAGAAAAGTTATTAAAAAAGGTCCAAAGTCAAGATGCTGTTAAAGAGGCATCGTCGATGGCTGTCTACCATGGCTTTTATGCGGATAGTGGTGAGGATAAGGGCATTGATCTTTATGTACCATCGGATGTCCAACAGTTCCGTGATTATATCATGCTGCGGACACGAAAAAGCCATGAACTGCTTACCTTACATGATGATGGGGCGATTATTACGGAAAAGCTTGCCAAGATGAAGCATTTATCAATAGGCGATACGTTTGCTGTTGATAATGGAGATGGTGTAAAACGTAAAGTTAAAATCAGTGGGATCTGCGAAAACTATGTAGGTCATGCTTTGTATATGACACCATCCTATTATAAAAAGATTTATCATCGTTCAGCGAGTGATACGACAGTGTTTGCGAAATTAAAGACAACAACTAGTGAAGTGGAAAATGCTTTAGGTAATACTTTAATGAAAGAAGATAACGTCAGTTCACTCACTTTCTATTCCGGTATTGCTTCAAGCTTTGAAGATACCATTTCTTCCTTATCTTTTGTTGTTGTGGTATTGATTATCTCCGCCGGACTGCTTGCCTTTGTTGTCCTATATAACCTGACGAATGTTAATATCTCTGAACGTCTGCGAGAGATTGCAACCATTAAGGTCTTAGGTTTTTATGATAATGAAGTATCCGCTTATGTTTATCGTGAAAATATCGTATTGACCTTTATCGGTTCCATCGCGGGAATCTTTGTCGGTATAGGTCTGCATGCACTGATCATGAGCCTGGCAGAACTTGAGAATGTCATGTTTGGCCGCAATATCTATTTGGTATCCTTTGGCTATGCCGTGGCAATCACGATGTTGTTTGCTATCATGGTTAATTTAGTAATGTATCGAAAGCTGAAAAAAATACCAATGGTCGAATCTTTGAAATCAATTGAGTAAGCAATCACAATTTAAAAAAGGAAGTATGAATGTCATTGCACAATCTTATCCAAAACACGATAGTGAAGAGGATGCATGATTTTTGTACTTCCTTATTGTATGTTTTCACAGAAGGCGATGATCTTAAGTTATACTCTGGAAATACACATGCTCGAAAGGATGTTCTTTCCATAAGTGTTGTGTGTATGCAAACATGGTTTATGAAAGCATAATTTCAATCGTTTTATGTGGAGTTTACTTTTTAATATACGTATTATGGAGGAAAAGCTTTAAATTGCTTATGGCACAGCATGCATTGTTGTGCTATAATAGGAAAGCTGATATGTGCCCGTAGCTCAATTGGATAGAGTATCAGATTCCGATTCTGACGGTTGCAGGTTCGAGACCTGTCGGGTGCGCCAATAAAATGAAAAAAGTCCTGATGGACTTTTTTTGATATATCGGCAAAGCTTGAATAAACCTTATCGTTGCTATATAGGATGATATGCAAATATCAATGCTTTGTGTCATAAAAACAGATGGTGTTATCGCTATGTTTCTTAGCTTCATACATGGCTTTATCCGCATGTTGCCATACCTTATCAAAGTTTGTACCATGTATCGGATAATAGGCAACACCAACGCTTAACGTAATTGTCTGTGCAATATCAAGTGCTTTTTGTGCTTGTTTCCAATAGGTAAAAAAGCTATTAATCTTATCTTCTACACAAGTGATATCACCTTCACAATTTGTTCCATAGACAACAAACTCATCTCCGCCAATTCGTCCGCATAGCCCTTGGAAGAACACGGTTTTCATGCAATAAGCCAGCGTTTTCAACACCTTATCACCGAAAGGATGTCCATAGCTGTCATTAAACCATTTAAAATGATCAACATCAATCATCAGCATGATGCCATAAGCATGTTTCGCCATAGTCTGTTCAATCTGTTTTTCACAATATTGGCGATTCCAGATATCCGTCAAATAATCATATTGTGAGTAATAAAGAACCTGCTGATTTCGCTCTTCTAATTCTTTCGTCTTTTGCGCAATGCGCTCTTTCAACATCCGATTGCTTTGATCGACAATGTGTTTAGGAAAAAATTCATTATCCATCTGATTATGATCACCAACGGATTGATGGACATGCAAAACTTTCCATTGCTCATTCTTATAATGAAGCAACATGGTAAAGCGTGTTGTGACCTCATAAATAATGCGATTTTTTCCATTTTCTTTTGTATGCAGTTCCCCTATGATATTGAAGGTATGCGCATCACACGCATATCCTTGATACCATTCGCGAGTGATGAGAAAGGAACCATCCCATTGTTCTTCTTCCTGATACAGCTTCTGAAAACACTCCGCACTGGTATGACAGATTTCATGCGCCCCTGTACCAATCAGCGTCATTTCCTGATCAACAAAGGTGGCTAATGTTTTATAGTCTCGCTGTTCTAAATAAAGATGCCATATTGTACGGCAGATGTTTTTTGCCTCTTCTATTGTTTTCATGATGTCGACTCCATTTACTTCAAAGATTCTCAAGCGTGTTTTTACGCTTTTTTATACATGCGATAGACCATAAACTTTCATAAACTTATTTTTCAAATAGTCTATATAATATTCTGGATTGAAAGGTTCTCCACTTGCTTTGAGCAGAATTTCATCAGCTGTTAAGCTTGCTCCATAACGATGCACGTGTTCTTTTAGCCAATCACTGATAATCTTGAAATCACCTTTGCGTAAGGCGTCTTCAACATCGATATCCTGTTGCATGGCGTGATAGAATTGGGCGGCATATGCACTACCCAATGCATAGGTCGCAATATATCCCAAATCCGCAGCACCCCAATGCATATCCTGCAAAATGCCATCTTTATCATGCGTTGGACGAATACCGAGATACTCTTCATATTTATCATTCCACATGGTATCTAAATGTTCATAATCAACCTTGCCATCAAAGATTTCTTTTTCAAGCTCATAGCGAATAAGGATATGAATCGGATAGGTAAGTTCATCTGCTTCCGTACGGATCAAGGAAGGTTTTGAAGCATTGATCATGGTCATGAATTGATCCAGTGATACCTGTTGCAATTGCTTAGGGAAATGGGCTTGCAGCTTTGGATAGTTGTATTCCCAAAAGGCTTTGTTACGTCCGATATGGTTTTCCATTAAGCGTGATTGTGATTCATGCATAGCAAATCCGATATCATTTTTAAAGGCTGTATCGGTAAATGTTTCATCAACCTGCAGACTGTATAAGGCATGACCATATTCATGAATGGTTGAAAAAATAGCCGATAGGACATTGTCTTTATAATAATGAGTTGTAATACGTGCTTCGTTTGCGGAAAAGAAATCCGTAAAAGGATGCTCGGTCGTTCCCATGTAGCATTTCGTCGGATCTACTTGCATATACGCATTTAATTCTTGCATGAAAGCTACCTGTTCACAAAGATCAAAATCTTGATATAAAAGACTGTCATCAATCTTGCGTCCTTCTTTTTGAATGCGCTGAATGAGTGGTAAAAGTTCTGTTTTGATGCGGGCAAAGAAGGCATCATATTTTTCACGATTCATACCTGACTGATAACGATCTAATAAATAATCATAATCGCTGCAATCTTTTTCAACATAGCTTATGACTTCTTTCTGTGCTTTGATGACTTGGATCAGATGCTGCTTAAAGTGTTTATAGTCATCACGTTCTTTTGCTATCTGCCATGCTTCTTCACTGTCCGCAACAGTCTTTTTGAAGCGGATATACACATCTTTTGGCAAGTTGCGATTGATATCCAACTCTTTGAAATACAAGGCCAATTCTTTCTTTAATTTTTCATCCTTGGTAATCTTCATTAAGGTTTCTAATTTCTTTAGATGCTCAGGATTCATCTGATAGGCAAAAGCTTCCCCTGCCAGAATTGACATCATCTCATTGCGATAGGGGATACCAGCACTTGGCGCGATGGTGGCCATATCAAAATACATGGTAGAAAAAGCCAATGTATAGGAAGCGTTGATACGCTTATATTCTGAAAAAAATGTTCTTAGTTCTTTTTCCATTTCTTGATACCTCATATACTGGAATAGCATCGCTTATTCACAATATACCTTTCCTTTCTCAGTTATTCCTATTGTATCATATTCATAACACTTTATTCTTCAAAGAATGTGGTTTTCTGATAGGATTTTATCCTATTTTTTTTAAAAGTGTCTTATTTTATAAGATGAGCATGCAGCCAAGTAGTTGTAGCTGTAGTTTGTGCATGAAAAAGGGCATATGCACTCTGCGCTGCTGTTGTATAATCTTGCTTTTCTATTGCTTGCATAAAGGAGCATGCATATTGTGTAATCGTCTTATCGTGCTGCTGCATTTGTAATACATGGGAAAGCTGCTTTCCCCATAATTGTATCTGATATAGGGTGCGTATACATTCTTTTACTACAACGAGTTCACTTACCTTTAAAAGCTGCTGCAAAATAGCATACCCCATCAGATATTCCTCTTGCTTCTCTACAAGCTGCTTCAGATGGGTAAAATCAAAAGTTGCATGCATTGGCAATTGCGTGATCACAGCAGGAACGATCAGTTCCAGAAAACTAAGACTTTGCTGATATTGTTTTAACATCTTTTGAACTGAGGAGCGCTCATAGGCAATATCACAGTCATTACAGGCTGTATATACATACCGGCCTTTTCCTTTCTTGGTCTTGATAATACCCATACCATCCAAAAGATCTAAGGCACGTCGAATGGTGCTGTTTGAAACTTGTAAAGATTGCACAAGCTCATGATGGGATGGCAGATAAGTACCTTCGACATACTCTGCATCATCCAGTTTTACCAAAAGGGCAGTCGCAATGGAATAGCATTGCTGCGAATGGCGATGTTGCAATGACCATTGAAATGGTATCGTTGCGCTTTTTTGTTGTTGTATAGGATGCGCATCAAGGTATGCTTGGAAATAATGGATATAGCGTGCAGGCATATTGATATAGGTATCTTTCCAAGGACTGTTTGGATAATGGGTTAATTTATCCTTTAAAATTAGGATACTGGTCTTTTCTGCAAATAGAAAATCTAAATCGTTAATCATATCGTGATGCAGCAGATAAGGAAAACGCAAAAAATGAATGAGCTGCAAAAAGAAACTGATAATCAGCTCATTGTGTAGTTTGGCAAGATAAATAAGACAAATATGGGTAATGTTTTCTAAGTGATATTGCTGATCATCATCCAATATGGCTAAAATCTTTTGTCGATCCTTCTTCGTTAAAGCTTTGGCAGCTTCCTGCATGATATTGGAAAAAAGCAAGGAAGTACTTTGCAATAGATCTTCATAAAGATAACGACAATTGTGAAAATATGCTAATGTGTAAGAAGTGTCCTCCTTTTTATGATAACAGGATATTGTCTGTTTGCGCTCATCCATACGAATAAACCCTTCGCATGCTAAGCGTTTATATATTTTCCGCACCGTTTCTTTTGCTACATGGAAACGCATGGCAATCTCATGAATGGAAGGAAATGGCGTACCATATGGATATCGATTGAATGACAAACAGGTATGCAAATATTCATAAATTAATTCAGATATTCCATTATCTTTATACATACTTCACCCAATTTCATGCTATTGTCTTTGCTAAAGACGAGTTACATGAATCCTTTCCTTCATTATTTTAGCAGTTTTATGAAAGGATGTACATGAACAGGGATAAAATCGATGATTGTAAGGCTGAAATCCTATAGACATTTATAATAAGGAGAATAACATACGAGTGATGGCATATGAAAAAAGCGTTTCTTTTTATGACAAGCTCTTAAAACATAGTGAATAAAACAGGAAAGGATGGTATGGTCACCTTTCATACCAAACTTTTTTAAATAAACGGTATCCTGAGCATTAGGAAGCATTCGTAAATAGCGTTCGATAAGATGTTTATGTGTAAATCAACACCAAAGGCTAACATCTCTAGGTAAAATGCGATGATATCGTTTACATATGGATTTGTAAAGGTGTATAATATAACTGACCTAGATATGAGCATAGTTAGAGGAGGGATGGTTATGAAGACAGCTGAAGCAACGATGTGTGTATTGCATAGTAACATGCTTCATGCCGATGTGACAGTTAAGACAATTGGCAGCAATGGCGTACCTTGTCTTGTTTTCATGCCTCTGCATGAAGGAGTCAACGAATTCCTTCATTATGCTCTGTCGAGTGAACTGTTGGAGCAGCTTGAACGTGGCAGGATCCGGTTTTATATCTGCGCTACTTGTGATGATGTTTGGGATGATAATGAAGTAAGCAATCATGAGAAAATGCAGTTATATGAAAGCTGGATGCAGTTTCTTCAACAGGAGCTCGTTCCTTATATCAGATCTGTTACCTTCATGGAACAGATCATGGTATGCGGCATAGATATCGGTGCGATGCATGCCATGAATCTTTATCTTCGAATTCCTGAATATATCCGTAAAGTGCTTTGTCTAAGCGGTATTTATAAGATATCGCATTATATTCCATATTACTATGATGAACTTATTTTGAAAAACACACCGGAAGTCATCCTACGCAATTTGCATGGGGAAAAAGTAAAAGCATATCAAAATACCAATATGGTATTATGTAGTGGGCGTTATCCGATGGCGCCGGAAGCAGAAGGCAATTTGCGGGAGCTTGAAGAGGTTTTACGCTTAAAGGATATACCAGTGATTGTGGAGTATTGGGATTATGATGCAGGAACAGGATGGAAATGGTGGACACGTCAATTAGATTACTTCATCCCTCTTTTAATTGGCAGTACATGAATCTTCCATAAAATCGTCTGCGGTACGTGCACAGATGATTGGAGAAAAGACACTTTGGCGGTGTCTTTTCTTTTGCTAGTAAAAGCAAAGCAATGGCTTTTTATCAAAAAGCTATTTATCATGGACAATGTTATGTGGAAAAATAAAAAAGGCATTTGTACCGGATGGACAAAGCCTCTTTTTGCCTGTTTTAGTTAACAGTTATTGATTTACTGGCGCCCTCTACAAGAATCGAACTTGTAATTCCACTTTAGGAGAGCCGCCCAGAACAGATTTCCGACCGCTATATGATGCTGAAAATTCCTTATAAATCAAGGGTTTTCAGCATTTTCGTTGTTCAATAAACACTAACGAAATCCAGCTAATTTCATTGGGTTTCAGGTGGTCTGTTTGGCTCGCTTTTAGCAGAAGAAACCAAAAAACGGGTTGTGTTACTCGGTTTCAAATCTGCCTTTGGAACGCTTAAATAATACAGCTTTTTATATATTATAGCATCTATTTGTGAAATTTTCTACCCCTACATTAAAAAAAGGCAACCCTTGCGGATTGCCTTTCGTTATAGTTTCGTTAGAGCTTGCTTGCGAGTGCTTTGAGCAACGCCGCCGTTTCAGGATTGCTCAACAGCTTAGTAATCAGTTCCGTATCTGCCTGCGTATCTGTTGCTGTTTCATCTTTTTTATCAGACTCTATCGGTACAGCTTCGGGCAATTCGGTTGATGACTCAAACTTTGGCATAGGTGGGATTGTATCAGCTTCAGGGGTATTGCCTTGATAAAATCTTTCCTCAAAGCGTTGCGCATTAAATCTTCTGTCCTCGTCGATAATATGCGAATACACATTGGATACCATTTCGGCACGGGCGTGTCCTGAGTCTCCCTGAACAGATTTTACATCACCGCCGTTCCATTTCAGTTTATAGGTAATACTTGCGTGTCTGAAGCTGTGAAAGACTACATCAGGCAGATCGTTCTCACGGATGAGTTTCTTCAATGCGTGTGTTATTACCTGTCCCTCCATTGGTCTGCCCGATGAATTACAGAACACAAGATTATAGTCTGTGTACTCATCTCCAAAGAGTTCTTTGAGTTCGTCAATCTGTTGTTTACGGGCTACCAACATTTGAGCAACTGTTGTAGGAAGAAATACCTTTCTGACACTCGTTTTTGTCTTTGGCGATTTGAGAACCAAGACGGTGTTACCCTTTTTAATTAAGTGAGGAAATGTCAAGATCACATCTTTGTTATCCAAGACCTCCAGCACATCTCGTTTAACTCTTTGCAGTTCTTTATTGATGTAAATGTACGCCGTGTTTTCCTTGATGCTTTTTTCTGAAACATCTATGCAGTCCCAAGTAAGTCCAAGCAGCTCCCCCATTCGCAGAGAGCAGGAAAAGGCGAGGTTGATTGCAAGCGATAGTATTTCATCATCGCATACTTCAAGAGCGTGCAGCAGCGTTTCAAGAGTCCATATCTCACGAACCTCGTGTTCTTCTTTTGGGAGCGTTGCATTTAGTACGGGGTTTCGGGACATCATTTCCCATTTGACAGCCTGATTAAAAGCGCTTCTCAGGAGTTTGTGTATCTCCCTGACTGTATGCACAGTGAGATATTCGTTTTTGGGTTTGCGGTTATTTACGACTTTTGCCTTCACGCTCAAAAGACTTTGAAAGAACCTGTCCATAGTTCTCGGATTAAGGTCATCCAACTTCATATCTCCGATTAGCGGATTGATGTAATTGAGTATCAACCCTCGTTTTGAGTCATAGGTTGACATTGCCCAAGTGCTGACACCGTAAACGGAAGTGTATTCATCAAGAAGCTCTGCGACCGTTGTAGCTGTCGGAACTACGAAACTTCCGGTCTGCTGTTGATACTCAATCTGAATTTTACGCTTTTTTGCTTCAGCATTGGTATCAAAGGTTTCCCACTTCTGTCGGGTGTTGCCCTTATCATCTTTGTAGTTATATACGACTGCGTATCTGTTTTTACGCTTTACGATTGATGCCATAATGTACCTCCTTATTCGTTCTCAAGCCAAGCATCAAAACTTGCTTTGATTATTCTGAATTTGTTGTCTACCAAGACCGCCTTAAAACAGCCTTTTTTGATGAGCTTATATACTGCCTGACGACCGACACCAAGAATTTGCTGAACCTCGGCAACGGTATAGCTTTTCTTGTTATTTCCGCCGCCGTTGAGCTTTTTTACTCGTTCTTCAAACATTCTCATCCCTCCTGACTTTTGAATATACGCTTTGAGAAGCAAGCCACTCCTCAAAGCTCTGAATATCTACTTGTATTCGTCCGTTGATTACTTCCGTTTTTACAAGTCCTCTTTTTACGATGTCGTATGCGACCGCACTGCTTCGTCCTATCAAGTCTGCCATTTCGTAAACAGACATTGTATGAGCGTACTTTTTACCGGGTTGAGTGCCGTCCACTTTCTTATAATGGAATTGTCCGGCATACCATTCTTCAAAGCTGTCAACGAGTATCCGCATTTTTCCGCCGACCAGCACGGTTTTGAAGTACCGCTTATGTACTAACCAATATGAATCCGTCTTTCCCAAACCAAGCATCTTTGCCATTTCGGGAACTGAGATACTTTTCTTATCCATTTCGACCTCCGTATTTGGGAACTGAGACTCGTCAGCCCAGTCCATATAGCCAAGCCAATTAGCTTGGCTATATGATACTGACTTTTCGGATATCTGTGAATGATGCGATTAAATCAATCGCATACTTGACAATCTTCTATATTGGTATCCATTTCATCGAGCCATCGGTCGAAGCTCTTTTTTGAAATTCTGAACTGACCGCCGACTTTTACATAGTGGAAAGCTCCTGATTTCACAAGGTTATATGCCGTTGTCTTGCTGACACCTAAAATGTCCTGTATTTCATCAACGGTATAAACTCGCTTCTCGTAAACGGGAGCCGATTGTGTGATTTCTGTTTCTGCGTTCATAGCAGCTATTCTGTCTTCAAACAATTTCAGCACCTCCGTCCTTAATGGCTCTGTCTTTTATCGACAACAAAGTAATCATACCCGTAGTTGCTGCACCGGTCACATTTGTCTTTGACACGCTTGAACGGATCAACTCGCTTTACAATGTAGTCACGGTTGTTCTTGTAATCTGATAAGCACTTACTGCACAAGCATCTAATATCACTTGTTCTGTAAGTATGATAGAACCAAAGTCCAAAGGTCTTTTTGATGCCGTTACCGACAATTTTCAGCATACGCTCATCATCAACCGTACCGACATACTCAAGCAGTTCCGACTTATTGACTGTTCTGAGCTGCTCTAACAGAACCATAGAAGGCTCCTGCAAGCCAAACTCTGCTCCCAAGTAAATATGGGACGGTAGGTATCTTTTCTTAACAGCAGTAGTAAGTGCCGCCACTATGACGGTCGGAGAGTTCTCATTCAGCTCATTCGCCTGAATAATAATTACAGGTCTGCGACCGTTTTGGATTGAGCCGGAATTGTTGCCGAAGTCATAGTAGAAGATGTCACCACGGGTGATTTTGCTTTTGATAGTGTTGTTGGTTTCCATATTATTTACCTCTCATAAATGTAATAGAAAGGCTCGTCTGTATCCGGAATAAAACAAGTCCCTTCACTTGTTCCCACTGGGAGATGTCAAATGGACACCCTAAATCAAAAACTTTTTCAAATTTTCTATTGCAGAAGCTATAGATTTTGAAACAGCACTATGATTGATACCTTCTTCCTCCGCAATTTGACGCATACTCTTATCTTCAAAGAAAAACTTAATGATGCGTTCTTTCTGAATAGGCTTTAACTTTTGAATCGCCTGATGTATTTTTTCAATTTCAACTTGATACTCATATTCGTCCTCATAGCTTTGTGTTGCCACTTCGGGGTGGTGTTCTTCAAATTCCTCGTCTACATCGAAAATATGGACGCTCCTTATAGCTCTCATTTGATGCTTTTTTTCATTGCGAATATAATTCTTTCTTATCTCGCCAAAAGAGCTGTTAAGCAGCAAAAACGGAGAATACGGCTGGATTAGCTCAGCGTATTTCCTCATAATATCTTCTTCTGTTAAATCGCTTATGATTGCCCACTTTTCCTCGCCAGTATATCCGGGATATTCGTAGTTCAAATTGATAAGTTTGCACTCCTGTATAAACTGCTCCTCTAAAGCAGAAATATTGTTTTTTTCCATTTTCGTAATCTCCTTTGAATTTTGAATTTTTGTTTGAACTCAAAATTCGGAGATCACGGATATTCAGCTATGTAGCAAAGCCAGTTGTTCAACATAAAAAGAGCTTCCTTTCTGATTTCTCAGCCGGAAGCTCCTCGCTGTTCAGTCATCTGCCGAAAACAAAAAGCCACCGGCAAGACAGAGTTAGCCTATGGCTATCTGTCATGTCGGCAGCCTCTCATGTTTGCTTTACGCAGGTCTGGTTTAACTGACCGAAGTGTTTCAAAGCAAGTGACCTGATAAGGATTTAGTGCGGCTCTGTTTCAGCCCGACCTTACCGTCGTTTCGCCGTATTCAGTTTTAAGTTTCTTATATTACGCTTTCCTGTCCCGGAGGAGCGAACATTTCAATCGTGTCGTGCCTTCTGCCTTTTCGCACCCGCACGAACTTGACCATACATCGGTCACATTCGTATTTAATCTTTTCATCAATGCCTTTATATCCGTAGTTCATCTTTCCGCAGTTGGGGCAGAACATCGGTATCGGCTTCCAAGTTTCTGTCATCAACGCTATCACCTCGTATAATTTTGTTGTTCTGTATATTCGCAAGTTTGCGAATATACAGAGTAAAAAAATCCCGCAGGATTTTAGATTAGGGCAAAGTCCTTCAATCGGATTTCCATTGCCTGTTTTGACACTTCAAAGATTTCTGCCATTTTGCAGACATACGCGCTTTTTGTTTTGCACACGGGGCGGAGTGCGTAGAAACAGCGTTTGATCTGACCGTTTGGCATAAGAATAGCCTTTGCAAGATAATTTGCCTGCCATTCTGTTGCATCCTCGTCGGTATCATTGTTATATAAAGCGGCGGCAACGCCTGTCCCGCTGAATATCTGCTTGTGTATAATGTAATGTGCCAGCTCGTGAGCCAAGGTGAACCGAAGTCTGCCGTATGATTTCTCATCCTCCAGCAAAGCCGCTTCAATAAGCATAGTACCACCTTCAACTCTCATCAGGGCATAGTCCATAATCTCCCGGTTGTAATAGGTTGTAATACCGCTATCGTAAATCATTCTGCCAAGCTCACGGGCATCATTGGTTAGATATTGGTATTCTATTCTTAAACCGAAAGTCTTTTCGATGATTGTTTCAATCGGCACTGCACGGGGACTGCCGTTCAGATACATTGGATCATATTCACTTAATGTACGGCGTGCAATCGTTTCAAGCGCCTGCGGTCGATAGAATACTGTTGCCACTGCTGCGTCCTTTCTGTCCGAGAGATTAGTCGGACTCCTTTGTTATGCGGCGGATAAAATCTTCCCATTGTTTATCGGTTACATTGTGCTTCTTTGCGGTTCTCAGTGCAGCCCGGACAATATCTTTTTCCATTATATATTCAGGTAAATCTGCACTTACGGTATTCCTTGACCTTGCCGCCAAATCGTACATCTCCTCCGTTTCTGCTTCGGTCAGATGGAGAAGTACGGGAAGCTTTTCAAGAATATCGTCAGGAACCGGTCTGCGGTCTTTTTCAATGTCGCAGATATATACGGCAGAATAATCAAGGGCGATAGCAAGCTGCCGAGCAGACATTTCGTGTTCCATTCGCTTTGAAATCAAAAACCTCCCAAAGGTCTTATTGTTTTCCATAAGGTAGCTCCTTTCAAATTCGCTCTTTTGCGAATACCGTAAATATATTATAGCCGAACATACATTCGAAATCAATGCTTTTTGCGAAAGCGAAAATGAGTTGGGCGTTTTTGCACCCAACTCATTTTTCGGACTGTTCAATGTTTCTTTATTTCAAGGCGTTTTCAAGCATTTCACGGTATCTTGAAACAACCGCTGACGGATTTGTAATTATAAGATCTCCGTTAAACTGAAACACCCACGCAAAGAAGGTTTGGCTTACGGACACTTCTACGACTGCCTTGAAATGGCTGTTATCCGTTGGCGAGGTTTCAACCTCATCTCCAAATTTATCTACGATGTAGTTCATCAGCTCGTTCTTGCAGAGCAGTGTAACTTTCTCTTTTGTGCCGTCGTACATATCAAATACCTGACGGGTAAAGTCCGGCAGATTAAAGTTCTTTGGCTGCGGAACCGCATCAGAACAAAGAATACTGATGGATTTCATCCTGTCCACTCGGAAGGTTGTAATACGCTGATGTTTTTCGCTAAAACCAACCGCATAATAATGATCTTCATTCCACACAAGGTAGTAAGGGGAGAAATGATAACGCTTACCGTCGTTATTGGGAACTTCCTCGCGATATTGGTTATAGTGAAAATACAGGAACGAAATTTGTTTGCCCTGATTGATTGCCGTATTGATATTATCTACCAAATAGTAAATCTGCTCATTCATCGGTTTCACACGCTCGGAAATATAGATATTCCTTTTCAGTTCTTCCGACTGATAAACGCTTGTCATCTGTGACAGCTTATTCGCAAGCTCCGAGCTTTTCTTTGCCGTAATGAACTTTGAGGACTCCACTGCGTCCATCAGCAGCTTCACTTCCGGCAGGGTAAACAAATGGCTGTTCAGGGAATAGCGGTTCTCACGGCTTCTTTCTTCTTCAATATCAATACCAATGTCACCGAGCTTCGCAATGTCGCCCGGTATTGTTTTTCTGTCACAGGAAATACCGTTTTCCTTTAAGTATGTAAGAATATCTCCGGTTGTGGCGTAATGCTCGGCATCGGTATTCTGCCACAGATACAATAGTATGTATAATAGTCTGCTTTTAGTTTCATGCATAAAACCACCTCAAAATCAGTTATATTTTACATTTGAACATATATTGACAGAAAAAATAATTTAAATACTATTTTTTATGCTTTTATTCTTTAGTTATCCGTAATGTCTTAACTCCAAAAACAAAATAGATAATGTGGCATACCCAGACAATAGCAAGAATAATGCATGGGATATAGAGTGACTTCAACATCATCATGGTAAAACCAAATGCCATAAGCAAGGTTACGGTAATCATTATCTTTATTTTGGTTTTACAAGTCATACCTTGACCTTTAACATAAGACTCAAGGTTGTTTTTATAAAGCTTAGTATTTATAAACCAATTATGCAGTCTCTCGGAACTTTTTGCAAAACAGAATGCCGCCAAAAGCAAAAACGGAAATGCAGGCAAAAGCGGCAATACTGCTCCGAGTCCTTCACCTATACATCCTAAGATACACCGACGAGTCGGTGAGCTTGAAGTTCAGCATAAGCAAATCGAATTGAGCGAATATTACAGATTTCATTAAATAATCTGCCAATAGTTCAAAAAGCTCTGTGAAGACACTTGCAGGTGCCAACACAAAGCTTTTTTACAGTTCAGACACTTTCACGGTTATTCAAAAAGGATTAAAGTGTCAGAGAGGGTTCGGAATATACTCTTGCAGCCAGCTCGCTGTTAAGCATATAAAGGCTACGCGCATCATCTCCGAAAAGCTCCATTTTGGTAATCAAATCCATAGAGTTTTTCTCTTCCTCACCCTGTTCTTTAATAAACCAGTCAAGGAACTGCGTTGTGCGGTAGTCATTTACTTCTATGGCAGCGGCATAGATATTGTTGATCAAGGAAGTAACGTATTTTTCATGCTCCAAACCGGCTGTCAACGGATCCATCAGTGTCTCAAATTTTTTATCTGGCTTTGCAATCGCTTCCAATGTAACCTTCTCGCCGTTGTTCTGCAAATACTGATACATAAGCATAGCATGATCCTGTTCTTCCTTTGCTTGTATCTCATACCAGTTAGCAAATCCGTCTAATCCCTTTTGAGTATAGAAGTTTGCCATATCCAAGTACAGATATGCCGAATAAAACTCCTTGTTGACCTGTTCGTTCAGCAGAGCTGAAACTTTCTCGTTCATAACTTTTTCCTCCTGAATTTTTATATAACAGCAAATAGCTGTATTATAACTTAATTATATACCGAATATCTTAAAGTTTCCAGTATAAGCTTACGGATTCAGCGCCGAAAGAATCCTTTTTTCTCATATGATTCGGTATAAACTGACAGTACTGTATATCCGGTATCGCCGATTGATTTTTTGAGTGCATCTTCGTCAAGTGGGCTTTCTGCAATTATTACTGTTTCCCCTTTGCTGTGAGAGGATGTAACTTTTTTTACCTTGAAGTTCCTTCGTATCGTGTCGTTTACATGTGACTCGCACATTCCGCAAGCCATTCCATCAATTTTCAAAATCATTTTTACCATTCTGAATCCACCTCTGTTATTTATTGATTTTATTTGCTTCTGCATAGGTCAGCTTTGCTGTTTTACCGATGATACAGCTTTTGATTACGTTAAACCCGTTCGCATTCAGATATTTCAAATATTCGTCTGTAGACCATTTATGAAATACCTTAAAGCCTGATATCTCCATTATTCGCATTTGCATTCTTCCGAGGAAGGAATCCGCCATCGTAAAGGTAGGAGCTATCAGTATGCCGTTCGGTTTTAATACGCGTGAAATCTCGGAAAGTGCTTTATCAGGTGATGGCATAATATGAAGCGCATTGCTGATTATAACCGCGTCAAATGTTTCAGAAGCGTAAGGAAGATTCGTTGCGTCCTGAACCGAGAAATGCAAACGGGACGAGTGTGTTTTTTCTTTTGCCTTTCGGATCATATCTTCTGAAAAATCCGTTGCTTCAAGTAATTTGACACTACCTGCAATTCTTTCTGAAATAAGACCTGTACCGCAGGCAAGCTCTAATACCGTCATATCTCGGCTTAAGGTTTTCTTTATTTCTCTTATTATAAAGTCATATGTATTTCGGCTCCCGGACATTGTCCTGTCATATCTTGATGCCCATTTATTCCAAAAAGCCTTATTTCCGTTATTCATAATTATTCCTGATTTCCTCAAAAACAATTTTATATATAATTATACAATCATTTTTCTTCTATTTCCGCTCCAAATAGACAGAATAATGCTCCAAAAAGACAAATCAGATTAAAATTTTGAAAAACAGAGGTGTCTTGACGGCACCTCTGCTTGATTACATGATTCAATTCGTCTGACGCCCTATCGTCCAGCCCTGAGCGATGTTTTGCAGATCAACCATTCGGGTGTAGATGCCGCCCTGTTTATACAGTTCATCCGGCTTACCTGTTTCGGCAACCTTATTGCAGAAAAAAAGGTAATGAGCAACCGCTGTGATAAAGAATCTTAACAAGATGCTATCTTTTTGTTTACACAAGTGCTGCTCCGAGGGCTTTACAGGAGGCAGTTGCTTCATCATCCGGAGCATCGTTGCAAATAACGCTGTCGCAGGCAAGGACTGCGCCGTCTGAAATGCAGGTTTCCTCCCAGTTACGCATCCATTCACCGTCGCCCCAACCGTAAGAGCCGAACAGCGCGATTTTTTTGCCCTTCAGCTTCGCTTCACAAGATACAAACATAGGTTCAAATTCGCTGTCTTCAAGTTGCTCAGATCCCATGGATGGGCAGCCGAAAGCAATTGCGTCAAACGAATCTATCATTGATTCATCAAATTCTGTTGCTGTCAGCATTACACCCTCGGCTCCTTTTTCTTTTACGCCTTCAAGGACGGCTGTTGCCATCGCTTCGGTGTTTCCGGTTCCGCTCCAATATACTACTGCTATTTTACTCATGTTGTGTACCAACCTTTCTTAAATTTATATATCAAACGGCAACAGTAAGCCGTTCAATAGACCTTCCATTTGCAAACAGCGTGCAATAAACATCCGTACATTTTTTGTACTTTGCGAAAAGCTTCTTCGCTGCATCCTCATCCCCGTAAACCTTCCAACAACCGACACACTTGCAAGTGTCGGCTTTGTTTTCGATAAACCCGCATACATCCTCCGGAGGATATCCGAGAAAAAGCCCGATTTCGTGGGGAAATTCCTCGCTTTCACTCAGTCTTTGAATCAACCTTACAATACAACGGTCAGGTGCGGTATATTGATATCCCCGTTCTTCAAGTAATCGACAAGCAGTTTTGTGGCTTAAATCTTCTGATAGTTTGACAGGGCGGTATACATATATTAACGCTCGGTTATTCCTATAACGCAGAGGAATAATCCGAAGCCCTTTCTTACGAAAAGTACAGTTGAGCCGTCTCAAATCTTCTCTCATATCATCGGCATTTTCAAAGGCACAGGTAAACATATTTCCTGTTTTCAAGCCGGCAAGTGTGGGGGAACAGTGCCTCACTAACATTTCTTCTGACATTTTCTTACTCCTGCAATTAACAGCTTACTGTATGCTCTTCCAAAATGTTTTTGAGAGCACTTATGGAACTTGAATGAGAACGGGCAATCCGCACATTCTGTCCCTTGGTTTCGTTTAATGCACAACGTATCATTTTATGTGAAACGGTATTGGTAAAAAGCACAAGCAAATTGGGACTTCCGATGTCTTTGAGGCCTCCCGACATTTTAGGATATACCTTTGCTTTGCATTTGTAATCGCTGCATAGGTTTTTATATTGACGGATCATACATTCATTCCCGCCTACAATTACAACACTCATTCAGAATCTCCTTTCAAATGTTAGCAGCTGCTAACATCGAGTGAAAAAATAAGCGCCACTTATGGTGGTTTATGTGTATTATTATACATAAATACCGGAGCCTTATCTGCTCCTAAAAGACAAAATAAGGCTCCATTCAGACAAAAACGCTTATTTTTTATTACGGCTTCGGTATTCGGTAGGTGTGATTCCTTTTACGGTTTTGAAGGCATTTGCGAATTTACTGGCGTTATCGTAGCCGTGTTCACCTGAGATTTCAAGTATGGATTTGTCGGTATACTCAAGCATATATGCAGCCGACTCCATTTTCTGCGTTCGGATATAGGAATAAAATGAAACACCGTAAACTGCCTTGAATGCGGTTTTTATCTGCGTCCCCGAAACATGGAAATACTCAGATAGCTGTTCAAGGGTAAAACGGTCATCCATATGCTCGGTCAGATATTCGCTTATTTCTTTTGCAAGAGTTACCTGCGCGTCAGAAACAGCTCTTGTATCGTATTCGTCCTGCTTAATATCCATAGCACTCAAAAACAAAAGCAACTCCAAGGTTTTTATTTTCAAATAGCCCGTCCTTATTTTTTCGTCAACTGAGTAGATTTCAGAAAATATATGCTCAAAAGAAGGGTTGGAACGGGCAATAAAACATTGTTTTGCTTTGCAGAACTTCTCCGCAAGTGATTTCGGTTCAACATTAACATCATCCAAAAAACAGGATAGACACTTTGGTGCTCGGTCAACATCAATAAAAACGGATATGCCGTGATAATGCCCAATGGGGAAATAGGACGCTCCCTTTATATCTCTAGCCCTTACAATGATAATATCGCCGGGAGTTATGTAGCAGAACTCGTCCTGCAGGTTAAACTCCATACGCCCTTCGCGGCAATGGCAGATTTCAATGACATTGCCGCCGAAAGTTACGGTATCTTCAACACTTTGAACATGTATACTGTTGTAAACCAGCTCTATTCCCGGGAAAACGTGATAGGAAGTCCGCCTAATACGACCTTCGCTCATCTCGAAAACAACATTTCTTTTATTTTTGTTTTGACAAATACTTTTCTGACATTCTTTCATTTTTCGCTTTACTCTGCACCTTTCAGTGCCTCAACCATATCAATTTTTCTGTTCTTTCTTGAAACTATTAGGCTAACTAAAAACGACATTCCCACAGTGAGAAGAATGCTTACAAGATAGGTAGAAACGTTAATTACCGTTTTCATTTCATATTCCGAGGCAAGTGCATGCATAAGGTAATCAAGAACAGCCGCACCGAGGGGAATACCGATTATAACACCAATAAGCGAAATCCAAAGATTCTGCCCTATAAGCAATGCCCCGATTTTTCTGTCCTTAAAGCCTACCACCTTCAGCGTCGCCATTTCACGGTAACGCTCGGTATAACTCATCACTCCGAGATTATAGAGCACGACCACTCCGAGCACAATGGCGGCAACGATGAAAATGAGAATCATCAGGTTCATCAGTTCCATCATACTGTCAAAAGAATCGATAATTGCCTTTTTGGACTGAACCGAAGCGATAGCACTGTCGGAGGAAATATCAGTTTTATCGGTTTCGGTGTATATGGCGTTTACGGTATACGGCAATTCTATACTTTCTGCATATTCGGGAGAAATCACCATATTTTCCGATACGGAACGAATGACACCTGCAACTTTTAAGGTATAGGTTTTATCCGAGCCGTAGGGGCTTACTTCAAAGGTATCCCCCTTTGACAGATTAAATTCCTCCGCCAAACGCATACACAGATACACACCGTCATTCTTTATTTCCACAAAGTTGTTGTCCTCGTCAGGAAACCTGACAAGGTCGCTCGGTGTGTGATAAATATCGAGGGATACTGCTTTTTCCTCGATTTTAACCGCCACCGACGCACTGTAATCGCCCTCATATTTTTCTATCAGTTCATCGGTCTTTTCATAGGACGCCTGCTCCGACAGATTAATTCGGGAGCTGTAATGCAAAGCGTCCCCGTAGTACATATCCAAAAACGCATCCATAGTGTCGCCCATGCCAAGTGCCGCCACAACGATAAGAGCGCAACCTACAACACCGATAAGGGTCATCATTGTCCTTGATTTATGCCGCATACTGTCACGCAGATTCCACTGCGCCCCAAAGCCAAGCTTTTTCCAAAGTGCGGTTTTTTCAAGCAGTAACCGTTTCATCTTTTTCGGGGCGTAAGGGCGAAGGGCATCCGCCGCAGTGCCCTTCAGCATCTGCCGTACAGACAGAAAACCGATAAGGGTTAAAAGTGCCAGAATCAGCACAAGGATAACAACACAAAACCAAGGCAGATAGAGTTTCCATTCGGGAATATCAATGTAGGTTGCCATCATACCGTTTGGATTAAGGACAAGCCAAGCAACAAAATAGCCTAACGCAATTCCCAAAACCGTTCCTATAATTCCAATTATAAAGGCGTAGGAGGTGTAATGGCGCAAAATCCTTTTGTCCTTAAAGCCGAGAGCTTTAAGTGTGCCTATTTGTGTTTTTTCTTTTGCGGCGACTCTGTGCATCGTAGTAACCATAGTCAGCACGGCAATCAGCAAAAACAGAACCGGAAGTATGCTTCCCATAGTCTTTCCCTCGTCAATCTCACCTTGAGGTCCGGCATAGGAAACGGTTTCATCCTTTGTCAGTATCATAAGGGTTGTGTCTAAAGCTTCATCTGCCTTATCTGCAAACTCTTTTTTGGAAAGGTTTGAGATTACATTGATTTGAGGATAATAATCAAATCCTGCCGTTTCCTTATACATAGCAGGAGAAATATACGCAAAGCCGTGGGTATTATAATCGGGCATTATCTGTGTTTCATCACGAACGCATACCATATGCTCGCCTGATTTAATAAGTCCTTTAACAATTCCGTTAAATTCAATGTTTTTATACTCAAAGGTTATACTGTCACCAAGTTTAATTCCGTTAGCATTAGCATATTTATCGGAAAGCCATATTCCGTCATTACTTGTTGCATCGTAGCTTTCTCCGTCCATTAAAGCAAAGCCTGATATTTCTGCATTTTCAGTTACGGTGAGAGATACCGTATCTCCGTCTTTTTCTTTCACATCAGCCTGAACAGACAGATAACGGGAAGCTTTGTCTACTCCGTCAAGGGAAGCAATGCTATCGGCATCTTCCTTAGATAATCCCTTTTCGGAAATGACACGGAAATCTGCAAATCCGGTTTCCTCTAAAAAGCCGTTTGCATTTTTATCAATACTTACCCATTCCATATTGAAGCCGACAAAAATTCCGATTCCAAGGGCTATCATAATAATCATTGAGATAAACTGTGCCTTATATAACCCCATTGTTCTTAATAATTTGCGAAACAGCATATTACCACTCCACTTCATCGGCACTCATTGGGTTCGGTTGCTCCTCTAAGGAGCGTATTTTCCCGTTTTTAACCCGAATTACAACATCTGCCATTTTTGCAATATTTTGATTGTGGGTAACAATTACAATAGTTTTTCCGTAGCTTCTTGCCATAGACAGCAGGAGCTTTAATACCATAACTCCTGTTTCGGAATCAAGAGCACCGGTAGGCTCATCGCAGAGAAGAATTTTAGGATTTTTAGCAAGGGCACGGGCAATCGAAACGCGCTGCTGTTCACCCCCCGAAAGCTCGGATGGGAAATTGTTCAGATGGTCGGAAAGCCCGACCTCGGCAAGCATTTCTTCCGGAGAAAGTGCATCCTTTGCTATTTCCTTAACGAGAGCCACATTTTCCTTTACCGTTAACGTCGGAACAAGGTTATAGAACTGAAATACAAAACCGACCGTTGCGGCTCTGTATTCGGCAAGCTCATTATTTGAAAGAGCAGAAATATCCTTTCCCTCTACATAAATCTTCCCGCTTGTAGGACTGTCAAGTCCTCCGAGCAGGTTAAGAAGTGTGCTTTTTCCTGCACCGGAAGGACCTAATATTACAACGAATTTACCTTCGTTGAGCGAGAAATTCACCCCATCAAGCGCTTTTAATTCATGATCACCGCTTTTATATACACGGCTGACATTTTTAAATTCAACAATCGGCATATATGTTTTCCTCCTAAAATATTTTAGTTTCATTTGCTTTATTCGTTATACTAAAGCATAGTTCTTCAAGACTATCCTCCGTCATTTCGGCAATCAAGGAGCAAACCGCTTCCGGGGCAATACAGTTCTGGGAAATATATTTCGTCAATATTGCAAATACTGCATCGTAGTATTCTGAGTATTTTCCAGCCATTTGATTCCCTGCTTGTGTTAAATAAACGATACTGCGAGGTTGTTTATCTACGAGCTTCATTTCAGCCAATACGCAAAGCATATTACAAACACTCGGCTTGCTTACGCCGAGTTCGGCAGCCAATTCGACGCTTCGTACTCCTAAATCCGAGGCGGCAAGTTTTTTCAAAACGAGCAAATACCGTATATGGGAGGCGGATAGTTTGTTTGCATTCGTATTAGCCATCGCTAACCTCCTTGAAATAAATATCCACCAGCTTAGCTGGTGGTTTTTACGTAATCGCCCCAAGGGGCTCAGATTCAGGCTACGCTTACCA
>NZ_CAXUBY010000022.1:0-48499 GCF_964249515.1 Eubacterium sp. 3_1_31 | reverse complement strand
GGTAAGCCGTATGCCTTAATAGGGCACGTACGGTTTGATAAGGGGCGGTAGTTTAATGACTATCGCCTACTTTCTTTGAGGAAGCAAACGTATGCAAGAGCTGTTTTATCGCAAAGCTTTGATAAAAAGGATTAAGAAAAACCCCATCTGAGAAGGTATGCATCAACATTTATTGGGATAAGCAAATGCATCCTTATTTCCCGTTTGGGGTTTTTATTTTTATAAGTTTTCTTCAGCAGCCATACGATCACGATAGTATTGGCGGCGTTCATGCGGCTTTAAGCCTTTTTTACGTAGACGGATACAGTCTGGTGTGATTTCTACTAATTCATCATCATTGATCCATTCTAATGCTTCTTCTAATGTCATTTCTCTTGGCGGAGTCAAACGCATTGCTTCATCGTTGCCAGAGGAACGAATAGCGGTTAGTTTTTTATTTTTCAAAGGATTTACATCCATATCAACATTACGTGCGGATTCACCAATGATCATACCTTCATACACTTCCGTCTGTGGTGAAATAAAGAGGGTTCCGCGTTCTTGCAAATTCCATAAGGCATACGTCATGGCACCACCGGTATCGGTTGAAATCATAGCACCGTTTGCACGTTGGGTGATTTCACCTTTATATGGTGTGTAACCTTTGATACGGCGTACTAAAGTACCTTCTCCACGTGTATCGTTAATAAATTCACTGCGATAACCTAATAAGCCGCGTGTAGGTGCTTCATAAGTAATACGGACATAGCCATTTTCTTCAACCATATCCACCATTGTGCCTTTTCTTAGGTTCAATTTATTAATAATGGTTCCACTATATTCTTCCGGGGCAATAGCGACAACTTCTTCCACGGGTTCTACCGTTTTCCCATTTTCATCTTTATGCAGAATGACTTCTGGTTTTGATACAGCGACTTCATAGCCCTCACGGCGCATCTGTTCTAATAAGACAGAAATATGTAATTCTCCGCGCCCGCTGACTTTAAAGCAATCACCACTGTCTGTAGGCTCTACTTTTAAACCAACGTTTACTTCTAGTTCTTTTTCTAAACGTTCTTTTAAATTACGGGAAGTAACAAACTTACCGCTTTGTCCTGCGAATGGAGATTTATTGACAATAAAGTTCATACTTAAGGTTGGCTCTTCCACATGAATGCTTTCCAATGGCATCACATGATCTTTTTCACATAAGGTCTCACCGATGGAAATATCCGCAATACCGGCAATAACAACGATATCACCGCTATGCGCTTCTTCAACGGAAACACGGCTTAAGCCACGATATACGAAAATCTGACTTGTTGTATTGGTACGTTCATGTCCAAAGGAATCACATACCACATATTGTGTCTGTGGTTTTAATACACCTTGGTAAATACGTCCGATACCTAAACGTCCGATATATTCATCATAAGCTAAAGCAGATACTTGCATCTGTAATGGTTCATTATCCAGATCTGGATAAACATCACAATGTTTTAAAATCGTTTTGAATAATGGCTCAATAGAATCACTAGGGGTATCCAAATCATATTGAACAATACCTTGTTTCGCAATCCCATACAGGATTGGGAAGTCCAATTGTTCATCGCTGGCATTTAAGTCCAAGAACAGTTCGTATACTTCATCGACAACTTCTTGAGGACGAGCGTCTTTTTTATCAATCTTATTGATCAACAAAATCGGGCGCAAGCCCATCTCTAAGGATTTACTTAAGACAAATCGCGTTTGTGGCATAGGTCCTTCACTGGAATCAACCAGTAAGATAACAGTATCAACGGTCTTAATGATACGTTCTACTTCACTGGAAAAATCCGCATGGCCTGGCGTATCCACAATATTAATTTTTACACCGTCATGAATGACAGAGCAGTTTTTAGAATAAATCGTGATACCACGTTCTCTTTCCAAATCATTGCTATCCATGACGCAGTCGACAACTTCTTCATTACTGCGAAAGACATCACTTTGACGCAGGAAAGCATCAACTAATGTCGATTTACCGGCATCTACATGCGCGATAACCGCAATATTTATAATTTTTTCTTTTTCACTCATATATATATTCCACCTTTATGACCATGTATTATCATATACCGAAATGGGTGGAATTACAATTTTTTTCGCATTTTTATGCGGTTTTTTCCATATACTTTTATGAGCAGGTGAGAAAACATGAAACTTAGAAAAATTGTATGCCCTTTCCTATGCCTTTTGTTGTGGGGATGCTCGCAAAAAGAGATTGCGCAAAACAGCAATCCGCAACAGGAAGTGGGTAAGCGACAACAGCAGTTGGCAGTGGAAGATGCCTATGTGAAAAGTGTCCAATACCCTGAAACATCCTATCCAAAAATGAACAAAAGAATAAAAGAACTCATACATTCCTATGAATCATCCTTTATTAAACAAGCGGTAAAGATGAAAGAAACAAGGAAACCGGAATTCAATGTGAGCTATGAATCGTATGTAAAAGATAATCGTTATTTGTCAGTAAAATTATTATTTTATGAGGTATTGTATCAAAAAAACGAGACCGTTGAAACCATGGTTTATGATACAAAACAAAACACTTTTTTAACGATTGAAGATTTTTTAAGTGAAGATGCTTTGACACAGCTTTCAGCAGACGTCATACAGTATTTTCAAAAGCATGCACCAAAGGCTTGTGACCGTGATGCTTTTCGGACGCATAGTGCAGCCTTGATGGAGAATTATGCGCATTTTGTGCTAAAAAAGGATGCTATGGTTTTTTATTTTCCACCTCATACATTATTTGATACAACAGCAACATATGAGTGTCCTTATGAGAAATTAAAAGGAAAAACCGCATTAAGCAGTGAAACGATTCCTACGGTAGTACCATATGAAGATATATTAAATGAACCTGTGAAAAATATTGATCCCCAAAAACCGATGGTTGCTTTGACGTTTGATGATGGTCCTAGTAAACGCTATACTGCCGCCATATTAGATGCACTAAAACAATATCATGGCAGTGCGACTTTCTTTGTTTTAGGATCAAATGCTGCCAATGCTCCCAATTTGTTACAACGCATGGTGTTGGAAGGAAATGAGATCGGCAATCATACGTTTTCGCATAAACAGCTGACAACTTTATCCAAGGCGAATATCGAAGAGGAAATCGCAGCTACGCAAGAATCTATTTATGGAATAACGAGAACCTATCCGAATGTTATTCGTCCGCCATATGGTTCGAAAAATGATACCGTTATGCAGTGTGCGCAGGGCAAACGCATCGTCACATGGTCATTGGATACACGAGATTGGAAGGATCGCAATACGAAGGTCATTGTAGAGCGAGTAATGAAACAAGTGAAGGATGGAGATATTATATTGATGCATGACTTGTATGATACAAGTGCACAAGCGGCTATCATTTTAATTCCAAAACTGCAGGAGAAGGGATTTCAACTTGTTACGGTCAGCGAATTATATACGTATCATCCGGATAAGGTAAGAAGATCCTAACAACAGGCCAAATGCCTGTTTTCTCTTGTTTATTCTTAGGATAGGAAATGATATATAATTCCACGAATTGTTGTATTTTATGATATAATAATAAAAAGAATATGACGAAATGATATAAGTATCTATGCGTTTTTATCCATTTTAAGAAAACTGCTGCAAAATCATAATACGATGAGGAGGGATAATTTATGAAGGTAGCATACTATAAGGAATTTAGCCATGAATTGAATCGTGACATGGAGTTTAAGGTGTATGGACATGCGGGGAAGCCATGTATTGTCTTTCCGGCACAAAATGGCAGATTTTATGATTTTGAGAATTTCGGTATGATTGATGCAGCAAGCGCGTTTATTGAACAAGGGAGAATTCAATTCTTCTGTGTGGATAGTATTGATGAAGAAACTTGGTCAAATGAAGGTGGAAATCCAAGAGAGCGTATAGAGCTGCATGAACGCTGGTATCATTACATCGTGGATGAATTCGTTTTGCGTGTTCAAGAAATCAGTACCTTTGATAATGGTGGTAAAAGCTATGATAAGATGATGACATGTGGATGTAGCATGGGAGCTTTTCATGCTTTAAACACAATGTTAAGAAGACCGGATGTATTTGATAAGGTACTGGCAATGAGCGGTATTTATCATGCATCTTTCTTCTTCCATGAATATCATGATGAATTGACTTATCAAAATTCACCGAGTGATTATTTAGCTAATCTGAAGGAAGATCATCCATATATGGAATTATATCGCCAGTCTGAAGTCATCTTATGCTGTGGTCAGGGCGCCTGGGAGCAGGAGTGTGAAAATAGTCTACATCATATGGAACAGATTTATGCGGATAAGCAAATTGATGTATGGATTGATTTCTGGGGTTATGATGTTTCCCATGATTGGTATTGGTGGAAGAAGCAAATTGATTATTTCCTGCAATTTCTTGTATAGGAAAAGCATGTTTAAATTAAGAAAAAAAGCAGCTAGTGTATGCATTTCAAGAAAGAGAAAGCAAGCTGCTTTTTTGATGTTAAGCTTTAGGGATATTAACAAAAGAACCCAATGATATGCATGATGAAAAAAGACATAGAAAAAGCCGGTTAAGGGGGGACCGGCGATTTCTAAATCATTATGATTATTTAAGGGGATAGAAAATTGTATGAATTATCATTAGGGAGAATGATGAATACATACAAGCAAGGTGTTTCCCTTGCTCGTCTATAAGTATAAAAAAATACTATAGGTAAAAAATGTTTGAATTACGTGAAAATATGTGAAGTTCTAAAAGATGGGTTTTTGTAAGAATATGCTTAGTTAGTAATCGTTTTAAAAAGTTTTGTCATTTCAATAAAAAAACATTGTCAAAAATAGGAAAATAATGCTAGGATAAGCACCATAAGGAGCTGATCATATGAAGGTAATGACGTATAAGGATGCTTACACTTTAGGCATAGCTATTTTACAACGAGAAGATTTATGTGAACTTTTGCGGCAGCTAGACAGCTGTAAAAAAGAAATTGGGCGAATTGCATTGGACATGAAAGTGGAAAACCGTTTAATGATTCGTGATGGTTTGCAGGAATTAACAGCCCTTGGTTTAGTTTCTACCATTATTCATAAGAATGTAAAACCGATGCAAATTGAATATGCTTTGACAAATCGCGGTGCTAAGTTTTTGAGGGCGGTAAAAACGATTTGGGAAACCGGGGAAGAAATTCGGAAAGAATACGGAGCAATTTAAAAAAGATATCTATTTTATGAAAATGACAGTTTTTCTGTTACATGAAGCGTACGAAAAGAAGTCTTATGGCAAGAAACAACGAATCCATAAGATTTCTTCTTAACATTTCTTCATTATCCAGACAGAAACTGTCTTTTTATTATGGATAAAGTTTTACGTAAGGAAAAGCTATAAGTTCTTATATAAGTTATTCTTCCTCATGCAAAAGTGTTATCAGCTGCGCCATGCTTTTGGCAAAAACCCGTTTTTTACCATTGGGCAGTTTACGAAAATGTTGCAGCAAAGATAATTCGATGTCATCGTGAATGAGCAGCTCTTCATTACCTTTGGCATGTATTTGCAGCAGTTCATTTAAATCGAGTTCCAAAATTTCACAAATCGCTGATAAGGTTTCCAGATTTGGGAAACTGATATTCTTGCAATAACTGGAGATTGTCCGCTGATCTACATTCAAAAGATTTGCTAATTCTTTTTGTTTCATATCCTTTTGAACCATCCTTGCTTGCAAGATACCACCTATCTTTAACATACCGACACCTCTTTCATATTTATATATAGTATAAAATAGAATTGAATAAGCTTATTAAGATACCATTATAAATGGTAAAAAAACAGAATCCATTATATATGTGGAAGAATAATGTATATTCTTTAAAAAATGATGCTATCTTCTTATGAAAAGGTTGAGATAAGAAAAATAATATATTTAAATTCTATAGTTTTAAAGGTGTCTCTATAGCGAAATAGGGTGCTATGGAATTTCTTGTTTAATATATCAAACTTTTTGTTTAAAATATATTGCAATCTTAACAAAAACATGTATAATACACTTGTTTGAAATATAATACAAAAAGTTTAGTGTTACTAAACTGACAAAAAGGAGGAATGGCATGGATATCGGAGCAAAAATTAAGGCTTTGCGCATCCAAAATGATCTGACCTTAGAAGAACTGGCTTCACGCAGTGAATTAACAAAAGGTTTTTTATCACAAGTAGAGCGTAATCTGACGTCCCCTTCGGTCTCAACGCTGGAAGATATCTTAGAAGCATTGGGAACAGATCTTGCCTCATTCTTTAAGGAAAGCAAGCAAACGAAGGTCGTTTTTAGCAAACAAGATCATTTCATTGATGAGCATGAAGAATATTGTATTCATTGGATCGTACCAAATGCGCAGAAAAATGAAATGGAACCTATTCTGCTGGAACTCCATGCGGATAAAACCAGTATGGTTTTTGATCCTCATGATGGCGAAGAATTTGGTTATGTACTGGAAGGACGTATTCTTCTGGTTAATGGGGAGAAGGAGTATCCGGTTAAAAAAGGAGAAACCTTCTATATTCATGGGAAGTATCGTCATTATCTTCGTAATGTAGGGAAACATGACGCTAAAGTGCTGTGGATTACAACACCGCCGTTATTTTAAAGGAGATATGCAATATGGAAATGGAAAAGAAAAAACTGATTCAGTTTAAGAATATCGTCAAAGATTTTGACGGACAGCTTGTTTTAAAGGGAATTAACTTAGATATTTATGAAAATGAGTTTGTGACGCTGCTTGGACCAAGTGGTTGTGGAAAAACGACATTGCTACGTATTTTAGGCGGTTTTTTAGAGGCTAGTGAAGGCCATGTGATTTTCGATGGAGAGGATATTGCCCAATTGCCTCCTTATAAACGTGAGCTCAATACTGTGTTTCAAAAATATGCGTTATTTCCACACATGAATGTATATGACAATATCGCTTTTGGTTTAAAAATCAAGAAGATGAGCAAGGATGTCATTGAACAAAAAGTTTTAAAGATGTTGAAATTAATTAATCTGGAGGGCTTTGAGAAGAAAGATGTTACTTTATTATCAGGAGGACAACAACAGCGTATTGCCATTGCGCGGGCATTAGTAAATGAACCAAAAGTATTGTTATTGGATGAGCCATTAGGTGCTTTGGATCTGAAACTGCGTAAAGAGATGCAATATGAATTAAAGAAAATTCAGCAAGAAGTCGGCATTACTTTTATTTATGTCACTCATGATCAGGAAGAGGCTTTGACCATGTCAGACAAGATTGTTGTCATGAAGGATGGGGAGATTCAGCAGGTTGGTACACCTACGGATATTTACAATGAACCAGAAAATCGCTACGTGGCAAACTTTATTGGTGAAAGTAATATTATTCCTGGCGTGATGCTGGAAGATTACAAGGTGCAATTTGATGATATCGTATTTGATTGTGTCGATTTTGGTTTCAAAGAAAGAGAACAGGTGGATGTCGTCATCCGTCCGGAAGATTTGGATATCGTTAAAGAAGAAGATGGGAAAATGACAGGTATTGTAAAATCGGTATTATTTAAAGGTGTTCATTATGAAATTATGGTGGAAACCGTTCCGGGAACGAGTGTCAGTGTTAATATGCAGGTAACAAAGGAGCACGATATCACATCTAGTGATGCCAGTGAAAAAATATCTGCGAATGATTTCTATGTGGATATCGAAGATGTCAAAGATCTCAACGATGCGGAAATTATTGCGCGTGCAGATGCGCAGGCTTGGGAGACCCAAGAAGATGAATATATTTCTATTTCAAAGATTGAATATGATATCAAAGAAGAAATTGGCACTTACCCGGTAACGTTTGCTACTAGCAATGGAACCAGTGTCTCAATTGATGTTTTTGTTGTGCAGCAGCAATATGTGGAAAATCCTAAAGCGAATGAAGCCATTGCGGCATTTAATTTCTTTAAGACTGTGGATGAAATTAAGGAAAGTGCAGCTTTAGATACGGATTTAAAAACATGGGCAAATGCACAGAGTTGGAAGTTGTCTGATGAAAGTGATGTAGAGATTTCAAATGTGGAATATGACTTTGATCCTGATCATATCACAGCTGGTACGTATCAGGTTACCTTTAGTACACAGGGTCGTGAGTTTAAGATTCATACGACGGATATTGCCGAAGAAGGTGCAGAAGTGGGTCTAACATTCTTCCCGGAAGATATTCATGTCATGAGTAAGATGGGATTTTAACACATGAAGACATTTAAGCGTTTAACGATCCCATACATTGTATGGATGGTCGCTATGATCGTCATTCCGATGTTGTTGATTGTCTTATATGCGTTTACTAAACAGGGGAATGATGTTGTATCTTTACAATTCACATTTGATAATTTTAAGAAGTTTTTTACAGACCCGGACTTCTTAAAGACATTGTGGCTATCCTTACGAATTTCGTTAATTACCACAGTGTTATGTGTATGTATTGGTTATCCAGTTGCGTATGCGATTGCTCAGGCATCGCCTAAAAAACGGAACTTATTGATTTTGTTAGTGACGCTTCCAATGTGGATCAATATGTTGGTGCGTACGTATGCATGGATCGGTATCTTGGCTGATAATGGATTAATCAATCATATCCTAGCATTTTTTGGGCTAGAACCAACAAAATTATTATATACTGATTTCGCCGTTGTCTTAGGTATGGTATATAACTTTATCCCTTTTATGATTTTGCAAATCGAAAGCTCTTTAGCTAAAATGGATAAATCATTATTAGAAGCAGCAAATGATTTGGGGGCAAATCGTTTCCAGCGCTTTAAAAATATTACGTTTCCTTTATCGCTCCCTGGTGTAGTTTCTGGTATCACGCTTGTTTTCTTGCCATCTGTTTCCAGCTTTGTCATTCCCAAGCTGATGGGTGGAGGCGGTTATATGATGATTGGTAATGTCATAGAAAATCAATTCATCACGGTTGGCGAATGGAATTTCGGTAGCGCCATCAGTATGATCATGGCCGTTATCATCATGATCAGTATGTATATCACCCGTCGTCTTGATAAAGGGGATGATACCGTCAGAGCTAGAAAAGGAGGGAATGTACAGTGAACAATAAAAAGTTTTCCCGCCGCTTGATACTCGGACTCATTTTGGTATTTTTCTATTTTCCGATTTTATATATGCTGGTATTTTCCTTTAATGGCAGTCGTTCGCTTACCAGCTTTGATGGCTTTTCTTTGCAATGGTATGAGAAAATGTTCTCTGACCGCAATATGATGGAGGCTATTTACTATACATTGATCACTGCTGTGATTGCGACATTCATCTCTACGATCGTCGGTACGATTACGGCAATTGGTTTATCAAAATCCAAACGCATCGTTCGTGAGGTTGTACAGCAGATTAATGATCTTCCGATTATGAATCCAGAAATTGTTACGGCGGTAGGCTTAATGCTATTTTATGTTTCCATGCATATGGAAAAAGGCTTTTTGACGATGTTATTGGCACATATCGCTTTTTGTACACCTTATGTCATTTTATCCGTCATGCCAAAGCTGAGAAGTCTTGATCCTAATCTGGCAGAGGCTGCCATGGATCTTGGTGCAACACCAGCCAAAGCCATGTGGAAGGTCATTGTCCCTCAAATCATGCCGGGGATTGTTTCCGGTGCTTTAATAGCCTTTACCATGTCCTTTGATGACTTCATCATTTCCTACTTTGTCACAGGCAATGGGGTAAAGAATATATCAACCCTTGTATGGACGATGAGCAAACGTATCAATCCTAGCATCAATTCTTTATCTACCCTAATTGTTATAATGATTACCATTACATTGCTGTTTGTAAATTTAGTACCAATGGTGAAAGAAAAACGTCAAAAACAGGGAAGACCAATTTCTAATAAAGTTTTTGGTATCATCGCTGTATGCTTTACATTAGTCATTGGTTCGGTGTTAGTTGCTTTAAAAGGCGGTGTTGGTTCTTCTTCACCAGAAGATGCCATTGCTAAGTATGGCAGCGATACCTTAAAGGTATATAATTGGGGGGAATATTTAGATCCTGAAGTCAATGCGGCATTTGAAAAGAAATTTGGTGTAAAAATCGTTTATGATACCTTTGATTCAAATGAATTAATGTATACGAAGCTGCAAAGCGGTGAATCTTATGATGTATTAGTACCAAGTGATTACATGATTGAACGTCTGATTCAGGAGAAACAGCTGCAGCCTTTAGATAAATCTATGATTCCTAATCTGAGTAATCTAGCAAAAGGTGTCAAAGGCTTGCAATATGATCCAGATAATACTTACAGTGCGCCATATTTCTGGGGAACGGTTGGTATTGTCTATAATAAGCAGAAAGTTCATAAGACTGATTTGGAAAAAGAAGGCTTCAATATTTTCCATAATACGAAATATAAAGGTCATATCTATATGTATGACTCAGAACGTGATTCCTTTATGATGGCATTAAAAGCCTTAGGCTATTCCATGAATACAAGTGATAAAAAAGAGTTGAAAGATGCTTATGATTGGTTGGTTGAAGCAGTCGATATCATGGATCCGGAAATTGTGACGGATGAAGTTATTGATGCAATGATCAATGGCAATAAAGATATGGCATTAGTGTATAGTGGAGATGCTGCATATATCTTAAGTGAAAATGAAGATATGGACTATTATATGCCAAAGGAAGGAACGAACTTGTGGAGTGATGCCATGGTCATTCCTAAGAATGCTAAAAATCCAAAACTGGCAAATGAATATATCAATTTCCTTTTAGATTATGAAGCAAGTATGAAAAACACACTGTTTGTCGGTTATGCATCCAGCAATGAAGAGGTTTTAGATGAGGCAAGCAGTGAAGGTGGAGAATTTGATGGCAATCATGCATATCTGCCTCGTGTGGGTTATGCGAAAGATGAAATCTTTGAATATAATGCCGATGTGAAGAAAATTATTTCTGATTATTGGACAAAGGTAAAGATTGCAAAATAAAAGAGTTGTGAAATAGGCTTGCTTTATGCGCTATCCGATAGCCGTAATGCTTTAAAACATTATTGTTTATATAGGTGGCACAGGATACACAGATTGTTTGAATAAGCTAAAAAGATTGACGAATTTCTTATTGCATGATAAAGTTTTCATAGTTATATGACTGACGGAAGTGGAATGGACCACAGGGAGTATAATGTTAGATAAGCCGACCGTCTGGGCGTTTGATGACGTCTGGAAGTGTCGGCTTTTTTCAATTCTTAACGGAAGGGAGTATTATAATGAAAGAAATGGAATTAAAGTATGGTTGTAATCCCAATCAGAAACCTGCTCGTATCTTCATGAAGGAAGGGGAACTTCCTATCACAATATTAAATGGAAACCCTGGATACATCAATTTGTTAGATGCTTTTAACAGCTGGCAATTGGTAAAGGAGTTAAAAGAAGCTACAGGATTGCCAAGTGCGGCTAGCTTTAAACATGTATCACCAGCAGGAGCTGCTGTCTATGTGGCGTTAAACGATGTTGAAAAGCAGATGTATTTTGTGGATGATGTGGAGTTAACACCAATGGCAAGTGCATACATTCGTGCTAGAGGCAGTGACCGTATGTCAAGCTATGGGGATTTTGCGGCTTTAAGTGATGAATGTGACGCTGCTTGTGCAAAGTATTTATCAAAAGAAGTCAGTGATGGTGTTATAGCACCTTCCTTTTCCAAAGAAGCATTAGCAATCTTAAAGAAAAAGAAAAAAGGGAAGTATGTTGTGATTCAGATGGATCCATCTTATGTGCCAGAAGTTATTGAACAAAAGGATGTTTTTGGTATTACTTTTGAACAAGGGCGAAACAATATTAAAATTAGTGATGCTTTATTTACAGAAATTCCTACCCAAAACAAAACGTTGAGCGCTGAGCAAAAACGTGATTTATTAGTAGCTTTGATTACATTAAAATATACACAATCTAATTCCGTATGTTATGTAAAAAATGGTCAGGCTGTGGGAATAGGAGCCGGTCAGCAATCCCGTGTGCATTGTACCCGCTTAGCAGGTAATAAGGCAGATAATTGGTATCTTCGTCAGCATGAAAAAGTATTGACCTTGCCATTTAAGGATGGCATTCGCAGAGCTGATCGTGATAATGCGATTGATGTTTATATTTCTGATGATTATGAAGATCTATTGAATGATGGCATGTGGGAAGAAATGTTTATGGCGAAACCAGACCCCTTTACAAAAGAAGAGAAAAAAGCATGGTTAGCAACCTTACAAAATGTTGCGTTAGGTTCTGATGCGTTCTTCCCATTTGGTGATAACATTGAGCGTGCTCATAAGAGTGGTGTCTCTTGTATCGCACAGGCGGGTGGCTCTATTCGTGATGATCATGTGATTATGACTTGCGATAAATATAATATCGCCATGTGTATGACACATGTGCGTCTATTCCATCATTAAGTCATTCACCTCAAATAGGCATATGAGCTTATTTGAGGTTTTTTCATATCATAAATGACACTGATTATGCAATTTTTGTATAAATGCTTGAGGTTGTAATCAAATAGGCTTATATTAAAGGCATACTAATGGGATAGGAATGAATCCATTTCTTAATTTATTCATGGAGGGAAACAGATGAAAACAAGCAAAAAGACAATTAGAAAAGTATCATTTGCATTACTATCACTTTTTTTATCAATGAGCTTTATTTTTCAAGATAGCAATGTATTATCGAAACTACAGGCTGCTGCCATTTTTTATCCAAGGACATCGGCACCAAGTAAAAGTGATTACCATTATTATTCTGATAATCCTTTTTATCAATCTGGTTATGGTATGCCAAACTGTACAGCTTATGCTTGGGGCAGAGCATATGAAATTTTAGGATATAAACCAAATTTATCAAGAAGTCACGCTTATAATTGGTTTAACGAGAATGTAAATAAGGGCGCGTTTAGCTATGGAAACACACCTAAAATTGGTTCAATCATTTGTTGGAATGGTGGTGATGGGCATGTAGCGGTAGTAGAAGCAGTAAATGGAAATACGATGACGATTTCTGAATCGGCTTATGGTGGATTTAACTTTAGAACAAAAACGGCCAGTATTACTGAAATTCAGAAAAAAGATCCAGGTTTTCAAGGGTATATCTATTTAGGAAATTTTACTAATGAAAGTATTCCAAATGCTCCAACTCTTAATTTAAGCAATTCTGGCTATCATTACACGATGTCTTGGAATGATGTTGGAGCCAGTGAATATATCGTAAGAATTTATTGTGCAGATGAAGAAATGAAGGTTATAAATGTCGGAAGAAATTTCTCTTATACAATACCTTTATTAGGAAAGAATTATTGGGCAGGAGTTTCCGCTAAAAATAGTGCGGGTGAATCACCATTATCTAATTTGGTGGAGATGATACCTAACGCCTATAATTTGCTAGGTAAAGCGCAAAATCTTGGAGAGCATTTTTATGCGCAAATAGGCTTTTCTAATAACACATATTTGGTGAATGTAAACAACAATGCACAATTAGGAAACATTAATTCTTCTAATCAAGCTATTTATGAGTTTACCAGAACAGCGAATGAGGCATATACCATAAAAGATATGAAAACAGGATTATATTTAGATGTGTATCAGGCTGCTTCAAAAAGTGCTACGAATATGCAGTTCTATTCATACAATCCTGGACCTGCGCAGCGCTTCTTCATACGGAAATTTAATGATGGCTACTCACTACAACCAGAATGTGCACCTTATATGGCAATGAATGCTTCAGGAGGAAACTTTGAATCTGGAACAAATATTCAGATATATCCAATAGATCTAACATCAGCACATAAGCTTTATATCAAGAAAGGTGAAATAAAAATTCCTGCTCTTGTAAAAGATTATAATGGTAGGTATGATGGCAAGCCACATAGTATAAGTATTGCAAATATACCGAGTGGTTCTCAGGTGTATTATCGAACAAACACAAATAGCGCTTGGTCCTTAAAAAAACCAACGCGAACAAGTGCGGGAACGACCACAATATATTATAAAATAACAAATCCCCTTTATTTTCAAACGCTGAGCGGGGACGCAAAAATTACTATTCAAAAAAATATTCAGAAAGGTTATGCAAAAAGTTATAGTGGAACGTATGATGGGAAATCTCATACAATAAGTTTCAATAATGTTGTCAGTGGCTCTAAGATATATTATCGTACGAGTACGAAAGCGAAATGGTCAACAAAGAAAGTAACCCGTACAAGTGCAGGAACGACGACAGTTTATTATAAGATTGTAAATAGCAATTGCACAAATACGAAAACGGGAACTGTGAAAATTGTGATTAAGAAGGCATCACAAAAAGGCTATGCAAAAAGTTATTCAGGAACATATAATGGAAAGTCTCACACGATACGTATGAGTAATGTAGCAGCAGGTTCTAAAGTATATTATCGTACCAATAACAGGGCAAAATGGTCTACGAAAAAACCTACTCGCACAAGTGTTGGAACAACGGCGGTGTATTACAAAATAGTGAATAGTAATTGCACAAGGACAAAAACAGGTAGTGCTAAGATTACAATTAAAAAAGCAATACAAAAGGGTAAAGCAAAGGGGTATAGCGGTTCTTATAATGGAAAAGCTCATACGATAAGTTTTCATGATGTAACAGCGGGTACAAAGATATATTATCGTACAAGCACAAGAGCTAGCTGGTCAATGAAGAAACCAACGCGCACATCTATTGGAAAAACGACGGTATATTATAAACTAAGTAATGCAAATTGTACGAAAACGGTTTATGGTACATCTTCTATCACGGTAAAAACAGGTATGCAAAAACCTAGCGTAAAAAGTTATACAGGATATTATGATGGAAAAAATCATTCCATTTCGCTTAGCAATATAGCGAAAAACTCAGTGGTTTATTATCGTACTAGTACGAAAGGGAATTGGACGAAAACGAAACCATATCGTAAATCAATCGGTATTACAACCGTATATTATAAAATCACAAACAAGAATTACGCGACAGTATCTGGCAGCGCGAAAATCGCGATTGAACAAAAAGTGACAGGAATTAAATTAAATACCTCGTTAGTAACCCTTTATACCCCAAACACATATCAATTAAAAGCTTCCATAACACCAGCCAATGCAACAAATAAAAAAGTAACATGGACAACTAGCAACACTAATATTGCAAGCATCAGCTCTTCTGGAATAGTAACGGCCAAAGCAGCTGGTAGTGCAACAATCACCGCAAGAGCAAGTAATGGAAAAACAACCAAATGTACGATTCATGTTAATCAAAATAATGTCTATATAGCAGATGGCACATATGCTTTCACATCACCAGATGCGCGATATGCGTTAACAGCACCAGGTTCGCAAGCTTTTACTAAATTAAATATCCAACCCAATGGGGATTATAATGCGCAATATTGGAATCTACAAAATATCGGCGGTAATGCTTTTATCTTACGAAGCCAACTTGATAATAACAAGGTAGTTGATATCTATCATATCCACTCAGATTATATTACAGCAGCAAGTCAATATGAGACACCTCCAACATATTATGGGCATGTCGAAGGACATGCATATCTGAATCCCTATACAGATCCTATGGCGGATGAGTGGCAAGCGATGAAACTGTATGATGGAACGTATGTCATCAAATTAAAGCAATATCCAGACTTTAAGTTAACGCGTGGAGGAGATTATGATGCAAGTGGTAATTCCGTTTATTTGTATCATTGGAACGCATGGCAACAGACCTATTGGAAATTAATAAAAGTATTCTAAAACAAAAATAAAGGAAGGGGCAATCCTTCCTTTATTTATGGGTGAGGGTATTTGCCAATTTAATCAGCGTATGCATTGCATCATTGACATGTTTATGTTTCAGATATACGATGTGATTTCTATTCATCAGCTGAAGCTCAGCTAACTGTACTTCTTCAAGCGTATGGTTCTTTAATTTCTTTGTAACCATTTTTTCCGGAAGAAACGTGATACCAAAACCTTTCGTTGCGGCTTTCAATAAAGCGGTAGAATTGGTTGATGTCCATGCGGGATGTAAAGGAATATCATGTAGCAAGAAACAGCTTTCTACAACATCACGTATAGCACTGCCTTCTTCTCGCAGTAATAATGGAAATTTAGCGATATCCGATAGAGAAGTAATCGATTGCTTCTGCAATACTTCGGGATGAGCGACCGCTTTTATGTGATAGGTTGAAAAGGGCAGACAGATAAATGCATCTTGATCAATCATCCCTTCAACAAAAGCTATATCCAATTGCTGTTGGACTAGTTTATCTAAAATAGCCGAACTTGACGCGATTTCCACCTGTATCGACAAAGAGGGATAAGCTTTTTTTAAATCCTTCAAGATAGTGGCAAGAAAGTCATTTGCTATGGTGATGCTAGAACCAATGCGCAGGGTGTATTGGGAATGAATCTTTGCAACATGTTGCAGGACATCATCATAGTGGGTCAATAAGGCGTTTACTTTTTTTAAGAAGAGTTGCCCTTCCGGGGTCAAGATGGCTTTTTTGGGAAAGCGTTCAAAAAGGGGTGTCTGCAGCTCTTCTTCCAATTCACGAATAGCTTTTGAAACAGCTGGTTGTGTCATATACAAGGATTGAGCAGCTTTTGTGAAACTTTGCTGTTCTGCGGCTTTTTGAAAGATGCGAAAACGTCGAATATCCATAGTTACCTCCATAACCTATAGGTTATCTATCTTATAAAATAATATAATTTTATTTATGCTGTGTCAAATGGTAAACTATTATCGAAGAGGTGTTTTTATGAATAAGATGAAAAAGCTGACTTGGCTGTTTGGTATCAATATGTTTATCAGTGCCTTTACTTTTGGCGGCGGCTATGTCGTTATACCAATGATCCGGAAATATTATGTAGAGAATAAAGCGTTTTTCGATGAAGACGAATTAATGAAGATTGCAGCTATAGCACAGTCTTCTCCTGGTGCGATAGCTATTAATATGAGTGCTTTAAGTGGTTATCGAGTTGCTGGTAAAAGTGGCTTATTTGTTAGCTGTATTGCAGCAATTTTACCACCTTTATGCATTTTATCTATTGTTTCAGCAATTTATAGTGTGATTCGGGATAATACAATGGTCAATGCTGTATTAAAAGGGATGGAAGCAGGTGTTGCGGCATTGATTGTTGATTTGATTGTTGATATGTATGCTATGATCGTGAAAGAAAAGCAATTGTTTTTCATCTTAATGACTCCGGCTGTCTTTGTGTTAAATTATTTCTTTCAAATGAATGTGGCTGTTTTGATTATTTTGTGTGCCTTAATTTGTGTACTGAAAGTCTATATGGAGAGAAGGAGCGTGAGCATATGAGTTTATTACGATTATTTTTTGCTTTCTTTCAGATTGGCTTATTCAGTATAGGCGGTGGATATGCCATTATTCCTATGATCAGTGAACAGGTAGTTCAAAGTCAACATTGGTTGAGCGCACAAGAGTTTACGGATATCATTACAATTTCCCAAATGACACCGGGACCTTTAGCGGTGAATACTTCTACATTTGTTGGTATGCGTGTAGCAGGTATACCTGGTGCATTATGTGCAACGATAGGCTGTATCTGCATGGGGGTATGCATTGCTTATGGTATTTATCATATCTTTCAACGCTTTTCTTCCTCACGTGTTTTTATGGAAGTATTAAAAGGATTAAAAGCCGGTTCTTTGGGTCTGATTATGGCAGCAGCGGCAATCATTGTGTCGTTAGCTTTTTTCAAAGAGGGAAGGATTGCTATGGAGGCCATCCAAATACCAGCCGTCTTTATCTTTTTGATTATTTTATTCATTAGCCGCAAATGGAAGATGAATCCCATTGCTTTAATGATGCTTTCTGGTGTTGTCGGAATACTTTTTTATCAATAGATAGATGTGAAAGAATCCTTTGTAAGTGTTAGTAACTGTATATAAAAAGATAGATCGAATGAGAAAACGCATTTGCATAGCGTTTTTTTTAATTATAAATAAGTGCTGTGTATCAAAATAAGGTATACCTATTAAAAAAGAAGCATGAATGATAGATAAAATGTTCTTGCTTCTGTTTCCTATATTGATGTTTACGAAAATATTGAATAGATTTAATATTTATGACTTTCTTTGAAAGGCAACGGCTTTTTGGAAAATAGCTTTTTCATCGAGTGTTAGTATCTTATGATCTTTCATCAGCCACTTTCCATTGACCATACTATGCAGCACATCATGCCCTTCCACACATTCTACTAAAGTGTTTGTAAGGTTGCCGCTGGGATAAAGATGAGGCTGATGGATATTAAGAAATATCAGATCGGCTAAATAGCCGGGTTTGATACAACCCAAATTTTTTTCTTGCATAAGGGCTGTCCCATTTGTAATGGCCATATGCAAGAGTTCTTTGGCGCTTAAGATATGACGATCATGGTTTGCGATGCCATGTGTCACATGAATCATACAACGAAGCTGACGCATTTCATTCCACAGGCTTAAGCCTCCATGAGCACTTCCATCACTGCCTAAGGCAAGTAAAAGACCCTGCTTTTTTAAGGTGGGATAGGGTGCCAAAGCTTTGGCACTATTACTGAAAGGGCATAGTACAACATGTGTATGATGCTTCTGCATCAGGGATATTTCTTCTACATCTACGATGAGAGAATGGGCGCCTACAAAGCGCTCATCTAGAATCTTTAATTGATCAAGATAGGTATATGGACGCATACCGTATTTTGCAATAACAGCGTGTACCTCTTGTTCATATTCATTCATATGAACTTGCAATAAAGCATTACGGGCTTTGGCATGAGCATGTATTTCTTTAATCAAACGCTCACTAACAGATAATAACGTGCGTAGGGAATAGCTGACTTTCAAATTGCCTTTTTGATGCCACGTATCATAAAAAGCATCATTTTTAGCCAAAGCGCTCTCTACATCATCCTGTATTTGGATGGGAAGACTTGCATCGTCCATCGTACTACAGGTTAACTGTGCCCGCAAACCACTTTGTGCATAGATCTTAGCTGCGGCATCCATATGGTAGCTGCCGGCATCTAAAAACGAGGTCGTACCATTACGTATCATTTCAAGAGCAGCCAATTCAGCATTTAACTGCATGATTTCATCTGTCAGCGTACTTTCAAAAGGTAACATGATATCTTTCCATATCATTCCGGATGCATCTAAGACACATCCCTTTAACAATTGTTGCCCGGTATGCATATGAGCATCACATAAACCAGGCATTACAAGCAAGCCTTTTCCGGATAAACATTCTTCTTTTGGATAAGGTGTTAAGCAGCCATGATTTGCTATTTCATGAATACATGTGTCTTGAATACGGATATCTTGATGTTCTTTAACCTCCATCGTTTCATCCAGATAAGCAATATCTTGTAACAGCATTTAGATAGCTCCTGTGATGGACAGCATTATCTGGGCAACTACGGCTGAACCTAAAAAAGTTCCTGTCATGACCAAGAGGCCGATGATGATCATTTTCCATCCCTGGGCAGCGAATTCTTTTAACTGATCGCTAATAGAGATACCGGCAAATGCCCCTACCATTGTTAAAGGTGCCGTAAAGTTGATCTGATTAACGGATGTAATGACAAATTCCCGACAGAAAGAAAGGGGGGATGCTGCTAATAACCCTAATAGGGAACAGTAGGCTACGATGGGTAAGCGTATAGGTAATACTTTACTAATGACAACACCACATAAAGATAAAACGAATAGGATGCCAATACCTGGTAATGACTCTATGAGTCCAACTTGAAATCCGACAAAATTAGCTAAGGCAATGCCACAGCTAGCTACGATAAATAAAAAAATCCATTCTTGTATGCGCATGTTATTCGCCTCTCTTTCTGCTAATGCGTGGTGCTAAGATGTCATATAATTTTTTTGTTAAGGGAATACCAATAAAGATGGCAACATAAATTCCTGTGATTCCGCTGATGGTTTCACTGGCACTGGCTAATGCAGAAAGCTGATCTGCCATCGTCGGATAAATCGTGGATAAAGATGCGGTAGCACTTGCCATCATGATACCGGCCCCTACACCGGAAGCCATCCCTAAGGCATAGGGATGAAATAACGAAGTGGCAGCGCTCATAGAAGCCAGAAAACCAAAATAAATCGTTCCAATCATGCCACCAACGATATAGATGGATAAGCTTCCTCTGGTTTCTGGTGAATCCGGACCAAACATATCGGTAATCAATGCCAGATTACTTTCTCGATTAATTGAGTGTGTGGCTCCAATAGCTTCTCTTTTTAGACCTAACAATAGGGCAATTGGCAATGCTAAGAAGATGGTTCCTAAATTACCGATTTCTTGTAATAATAAGGCAGGTCCGGCGGAAATGACGGTTTCTAGACTGGCTCCGGCATTAACGCCTAACTTGACGATAAAAGGACATATCGCAACAATAACCAATTTACTGGCAGCTTTGACCTCTTTTCGCTTAATGAACTTTGTAACACATGGTCCTGCACATACCCCCATAAGAATTGCATAAAAGATGGGGAATAGGATAAAAGTTCCTTTCCAAATCGGTAATTTGATTACGCCAATACCATCTGCAATCACGATAAATACAAAAGCCAGCAGATATAATTTATATTCCTGCCGCAAGCGTTCTTGTAAAGAACGATATGAATACTTTTCTTTTTTCATATAAACCTTCTTCCTCTTTCTCTTTTGTTCCTTGTAATGGTAACAGATCATAATTAGGTAAAAAAAGGACAAATGGGCTATTTTCAAGGAAAATTTTTACTATTTTCATGATACAATCAATGATGAAGGTGATACTGTGACATTGGAAGAAGTATATCATATCGTGCCCCAATTAAAAGACTATCTTACGTATATGCCTGAAGAATATAAAAAGCGTCTTATCATCAAGGTACATCCAAGTGGATATATCATTCATCAAAAAGATAGTCCGCTTGACTATTTTGGAATTGTCGCCAGTGGTGAACATCGGGTCATTAATGAATTTGAGAATGGCAATATATTTATGATTGAAAAAAATGAACCGATAGATTTCATTGGGGAAGTAACGATTTTAGCAGGCATGCCGAAAACCAGCGTGACGATTGAGACAATTACAGAAAGTATCATTTTATACTTAAGCAGGCAAGATTTTGAAGATTGGATTGCTAAGGATATACACTTTTTGCGTCTGGTTGCGGCAAAAGTTGCCTTAAAACTATATCGTTCGAGTTATAATCGTGGGGCAAAGCTGTTTTATCCTCCCCAATTCTTATTACTGGATTATCTGATCAATTATGTGGAATCTGCCTTTTTAAAGATCCGCAGGCAATGCATATCGTCGTTAAAAAAACACGCAATGTATTGTATGAAGAAATTGGCATCAGTGTAAAAACATTAAATCGTACGATTGCCAGATTGAAAGAGGAAGGTCTGTTTGCTATACAGAAGGGGAAAATCACAATGTCGCCGAAACAGTTGAAGTGCGCTAAGGAGCGAATTGGGTATTATCGGCAGATGAATGTGAAACAATAAGGCGTATCTCATGGTAATTCAAAGAGAATGTGGTACAATAACACTATGTTTATGGAGGATGTATAAAATGGAAACTATTTTGAATCATGCATTTGCTCATCAAAAGTATTTTGAAGAGATGACGCGTATCCCTCATGGTTCTTTTCATGAGGAGGCATATAGTGCTTATTTAGAAGAATTCGCAAAAGCACATCAGTTTACGTATGAACGTGATGAAATGAATAATGTCATTATATGTAAGCCGGCAAGCAAGGGCTATGAAGAGCATGAACCGATCATTTTACAAGCTCATATGGATATGGTTTGTGAGAAACATCGCTATGTGGATTTTGACTTTGCAAAGGATGCTTTAAAGTTAAAACTGGAAGACGGTTATTTAATGGCGGAAGGAACGACGCTAGGCGCGGATGATGGTGTCGGTGTGGCATATATGCTGGCTTTATTGGATGATCAAGAGGCCAAACATCCAATGCTGGAATGCATTTTTACCGTACAGGAGGAAGTAGGATTATTTGGTGCATTGGCATTAAAGAAAGAACAATTGCATGCAAATCGCATGATCAATTTAGATGATGGTGGGGAAACCGCAACCTGTATTTCATCGGCAGGAGGTATGAATGTAATCTTCACACGTCCAAATCTGCAAGTGCCTATGCAAGAAAAGGCATATCGTTTAGATGTAAAGGGGTTAAAAGGTGGCCATAGTGGCGGTGAAATTGATAAAGAACGTGGAAATGCCAATCGTTTATTAGCACGCATATTATATGCAGTAAATGCAAAATTTGATATGCAGTTGCATATGATGGATGGCGGTGACAAGGATAATGCAATTCCACGTGAAGCATCAGCTGTTTTCTTTAGTGATGCACCTTTTATAAAATTGGAAAAAACAGTCCAGGAAATGACTGCGTTAATAAAAAAGGAATTGGAATTTAGTGATGCGAATATGGAAGTCGCATTTTATGAAACATCAGCAAAAACAGCCATGTCCATTGAAGATAGTGAAAATTTATTAAAACTAATGCTTAGTGTGCCAGATGGTTTACATCATCACAGTATGAGCATTGAAGGATTAAGTACTGCCAGTAGTAATCTTGCAGTCATTCATTGCGATGAAGAAGTCATGTTAAATGTTTCCTTACGAGGGGCTTTGGAATCTTATGTGGATGATTTAGCAATCACTATGGATATTTTAGCAGAGGCTTTTGGTTTTGAAACAAAGCATGAGGCACGCTATCCAGCTTGGAGCTATGATGAAAAAAGCGAATTGCGGGAAGTTATGAAACGTGTATGCAAGGATATTTATGGAAAAGAATTAACGCTGTTAGCCGTACATGGAGGTTTAGAATGCGGTGTGTTTAAAGCCTTAAATCCAAACATGGAAATCGTAACGATGGGACCGCTGATGGAAGATATTCATACACCACAAGAGCGCTTAGATATGGATAGCTTTGATAGAATTTACATCTTTTTAAAGACTTTCCTGGAAAACTTATAAGCGCATCCGAAAATATGATCAGATCACATATGGTCTGATTTTTTTATGGTATGAATGAGTGAATGCTATGCAAGGTAAGCTTGCTTACATGGGAAGATGCCGATATGTTTTTTTCATATGTTCGATGGTTAACCTTGTTATAAAGCTTTGTGAATGCAAATGTAGCTATGTGTTTAGCTTTCTACAGATGTTTTTGCTTTTTAGGTAGAACTTTCCTATGGTTAGGGATTCTTTCGGCATGAAAGCGCTGTAAAAAAATGGATGTGGGAATTCTTACGATAATATAAGGAAATTATGAAAATTCTTTGGTTCAAGTTGGAGGGGTTATGCTATAATAAAATGCGGAACATATCACACGAAAACAAGATATGTGTAGATATTAAGATATTAATGAAAGGACGTAAGGTTCATGATTATACGATCAATTGATGCAATTATCCGTATGTTGGATGCGGACTATATAGAAAATGGGGCTATTGAAGAAAAGATTCAGGGTGTCTGTATTGATTCTCGCAAGGTCGTGGAAGGAAACTTATACATCCCAATCCATGGTGTGAAGAATAACGGACATGCATATGTTGCACAAGCGATTGCGAATGGGGCAAAAGCTGTTTTATGGGAACGAAAAGAGCCGAATCCTCCCAAAGAGGTCGTTGTTATTTTAGTTGAAGATACAACAAAAGCTTTGCAAGACTTAGCAAAGGCATATCGGCATCAACTAAATATGAAAGTGGTAGGAATTACCGGCAGTAATGGAAAGACGAGTACCAAAGATATCTTAGCATCATTGCTTCAAGAACACTACATCACGCAAAAAACATTGGGCAATTATAATAATGAGATAGGTGTTCCCTTAACCTTATTAAGTTTGAGTGAAAATGTTGAGGCAGCTGTTATTGAAATGGGAATGGAAAATTTAGGGGAATTATCTTTTCTGACGCATATGGTAGAACCGGATATTGCGATTATTTCAAATGTAGGTACTGCGCATTTAGAAAATCTGAAAACGATGGAAAATATCGCTAAAGCGAAATTAGAAATTGTTGAAGGATTAAAAGAGCATGGCTTGTTTATCTACAATGGTGATCAGGAAATCTTGCAAAATGCGGTCACCCAGGCACAGATTCCTGGACATATTCGTATCCGCACCTTTGGAGTGAAGCCACAGAATGACTATGTGATTTCGCATATCACGCAAAAACGTGAAGGTGTCAGTTTCTGTTTAAATGATGATGTGTGTCCATATCATGTAGATATGATTGGTAAGCATCAAGCGATGAATGCAACAGCTGCCTGGATTGCAGCGAAAGCGTTAGGTTTAAGTGTAGAAGAAATCCGAGAAGGTTATCAAAATATTGAAAAAACAGGATTGCGCAATGAGCTTGTTGATTTTGGTAAGTGTTTGATCTTAAATGATTCTTATAAATCAAATCCACAAAGTGCATTGGCAGCTTTAGATACCATGGAAGAATTTGATGTTCCTTATAAGATTGCGGTATTAGGTGATATGCTGGAACTAGGTGACACCAGTGATATGATTCATTATACATTAGGTAAAGATTTAGCGAAGTACCATTTAAATGAAGTCTTAACGATTGGTGATATGGCGCGTTATATCACACAAGGAGCATTTAATAACTTAACAGGTGTACATATTGAACACTTTACGGATAAAGAAGCATTAATCTGTTATCTTCGTCCATATGAGCATAAAGACTGCATGCTGTTAGTAAAAGGAAGTCGTGGCATGAAGCTGGATGAAGTAGTGGATGCATTAGTAAAAAAGGAAGAAGAGGTAGTAAAATGAGTACATTGAAATTAGCTGTAATTTTTGGCGGAAAATCAAGCGAATACCCGGTATCTCTGCACTCTGCAGCAAGCTTGATTCGTTCCTTACATAAAGATAAATATGAACTGATCTTCATCGGAATCAGCAAGGATGGCGAATGGTTTGCATATGATGGTGATGTAGATGCCATTGAGCATGATACGTGGATGGATGGTAATATCACGCCATGTGTCTTATCCTGCTCCACTGCCCAAAAGGGGTTTCTTAAACTAAAGGAAGATGGCAGCTATGAAACACTTCCAGTGGATTGTATTTTCCCTGTTCTACATGGCAAGAATGGGGAGGATGGAACCATTCAAGGATTGTTTGAATTAAGTGGCATTCCTTATGTCGGCTGTGATCATATGAGCAGTGCTATTTGCATGGATAAAGAAATGGCGCATATCGTCATGGAAAATGCCGGTATTCCTTGTGCCCCTTATCTGTGTGTATACGAGGATGAACATTTGGATTATCGACATATTTATGAAGAAGCAAAAGCTAAGTTAGGTTTACCGATCTTTATTAAACCGGCCAATGCCGGCAGTAGTTTCGGTATTCATAAAATTGCTTCCTTTGATGACTTTGAAGAAAGCATGAAGGATGCGTATTATCATGATGGCCGTGGCAAGGTGATTTTGGAAACGACGATTGAAGGTTTTGAAATCGGCTGTGCGGTGATGGGAAATAAAGAGTTGTTTGCGGGCAGTGTGGATGAAATTGAAACAGCCGCTCCATTCTTTGATTATGAAGGGAAATATCAAATGGTAGACTCTCATATCTACTGTCCTGCCAGAATCAGTAAAGAGCTGTTTGAAGAGGCAAGAAGCTTGGCTTTGAAAGCTTATCGTGCTATGAATTGTAAAGGTATGACACGGGTTGATATGTTTGTTACTCCTCAACAAAGCATTGTGATGAATGAAGTAAATACGATTCCCGGCTTTACGGATACATCACGTTATCCAACGATGATGAAAGAAGCCGGTATTGAATTCGGCGATTTATTAGACAAATTGATTGCATTTGCATTAACAAGATAAATAAAAGAGGTGAGAACCATGCTGATGAGCGATACCAGAGCATGGCTGGAAATTGATCTGTCCAAGATCAGCCATAATGTAAAAGAAATACAAAAATTATTGCCCTCTACCAGCAAGATCATGGCAATCGTAAAAGCGAATGCGTATGGTCATGGAGATGTGGCATGTGCCAAAGAATTGAGCCGCTGTGGCATTGATTTTTTCGGTGTCAGCAGTGTGGATGAAGGCATTTCCTTACGTGAAGGCGGTATCCGTGAGCCAATTTTAATCTTAGGTTATACACCACCTGTTCATTTTCATCAAGTCATTCAACATGATTTGATCCAAACCTTTTTATCCTTAGACTATGCCAAAAAAGCAAATGCATGGTGTAAAGAGCATGGGGTTATCATGCATGGACATGTCAAGGTGGATACAGGAATGTCACGTTTGGGCATCATAACACAACAACAGGACTACCGTATCGAGGAAGTGAAAGAAGTTTATCATCTGCCACATATAGCAGTCGATGGCATTTTCTCCCACTTTAGTGTAAGTGATGGTCTGGATGAGGATAATAAGGCTTATACAAGAAAGCAAATCATGTTATTTGATCAGGTGTTGAAGGATTTGGAAGATGCCGGAATTGATGTTGGCATACGCCATTTACAAAATAGTTATGGTATCTTGAACTATCCGGATTTAAAGTATGATTATGTACGCCCGGGCTTATTGTTCTTAGGTGCGACAAGTGATGATGCCATTGATACGATCACGCATCCTGATTTTCAGCCTATCATGCAACTAAAAGCAAACATTTCAATGGTAAAAACGATTCAGCCAGGTGTCTGTGTAAGTTATGGCCGCCATTTTACCAGTGAGCGCATCAGCCGTATCGCCACAGTTTCTATAGGCTATGCGGATGGCTATCCACGCAGTGTTTCCAATAAAGGGGCATGTGCATTGTTGCATGGGAAACGGGTACCGATCATTGGCAATATTTGTATGGATCAAATGATGTTAGATGTTACAGATATAGAACATGTCAAAGAAGGCGATGTTGTTACTTTATTTGGTTGTGACGGTGATGAAAAGTTACCGATTGATGAATTAACTAGATTAGCTCAAACAATCAATAATGAAACATTTTGTTGGATGAGTGCGCGATTGCCAAGAATTTATAAATAGCCAGAAGTGGCTATTTTTCATGAAATTATCTGCTGAATTAAGTAATAGGGATCATAAAGGAGGGGAAATGATGCAGAAGAAAACATATTGTGCATTAGATATTGCAAAGTTTATGAGTGCTTTTTTAGTTATTTGTATACATACAGGGCCATTATTGGATATAAATGAGACAGCAAATTTTGTATTGGTTCAGATTATCGCCAGAATTGCCGTACCTTTGTTTTTCATAATTTCCGGTTATTTATTTTTTGCTAAACTGGATAATGAAAGAGAATGGAATGATTATGCAAATGTTACGGCCTTAAAACATTATGTATTTCGTTTAGGTAAACTTTATCTGATTTGGTCAATCTTCTATTTGCCATTTAATTATTTGTTAGTTAGGGGCGATGGATTACATGCGATGACTTTCTTGCGCTATCTGCGTGACTTCTTTTTTACTGGAAGTTATTACCATCTCTGGTTTTTACCAGCTTTGATGGTAGCGGTATGTGCTGTTTATGTTCTGCGTCGTTATGTTTCCTTGACGACAACGATAATCATCAGTGCCCTTTTGTATCTCATAGGGATGCTTGGTAATGTTTATCCACAGATGATTGGAGAGTTACCTTATATAGGTCGTGCATATCATTATTACATCCAGCTTTTTGTGACAACGCGAAATGGGATTTTCTTTGGTATGTTGTTTATTTCTTTAGGTGCTTATTTTGCGCAAGGGCGCATGGTCGTAAGCCGCAGTACCTTAGGACCCTTTATCGGCTTTGTATTGTCCCTGTGTGCTTTATTCGGAGAATGCTTTTTCTTAAGAGAACAAGGTTATATGCATGATTTGGCAAGTATGTATTTGATGTTGGTACCAACGGTTGCATTCTTATTTATTACTTTATTATCCATAGATCTTAAGGTCAAAGAGCTTTATAAGACCTTGCGTGTGTTATCGTTATTGATCTATGTATCTCATCTTATGTTTGTTGTTGTGGTCACAGCTTTATTTCCAACGATGAATGCTTTATTACAATATGGAATTGTTGCGTTGTCTTCCTTATTGTTTGCGCTCATTATTTATACACTAGCAAAACATTTCCCTATTTTCAAACATTTATATGCTTAGAAAGGAAAGCTGATTGGCTTTCTTTTCCCTTTTAAAGGAGAAAAATACTTATGATACGTATTCAACAAATTCATTTAACGTTAGAAGAAGATATGACGTTACTTCCGGAAAAAATTATTAAAAAATTGCGCATAGCACCAGAGGAATTACTATCTTGGCGCATTCATAAAGAAACCTTTGATGCAAGATGGCGCCATATGCAGTTTACGTATACGCTGGATTGTACCCTCAAACATGAAGAAAATGTCTTAAAACATCCTCATAAGGATATCACCAAGACGCCGGATGAACGCTATCGCATGCCGAAAAAAGGTGTTGTCGGACTTGTCCATCGCCCGATTGTTGTTGGCTTTGGACCAGCCGGTATGTTCGCAGCTTTGTTATTAGCCCAGATGGGGTATCAACCTTTGATCTTAGAACGTGGAGAATGTGTGGAAAAACGTGTAAAAAGCGTTGAACACTTCTGGAAGGAAGGAATTTTAAATACCGAAAGTAATGTGCAGTTTGGAGAAGGTGGTGCCGGAACGTTTAGCGATGGCAAATTAACTACCAGAGTAAAGGATGTACGCATTCGCAAGATTTTAGAAGAGTTTGTACGCTTTGGAGCTCCTGAAGATATTTTATATACAGCGCATCCCCATATCGGTACGGATTTATTACGTGATATCGTGAAACGCATGCGTGAAGAAATCCTTCGTTTAGGGGCAGAAATCCGCTTTTCTACGCGTTTAGATGATATCTTGATTGAAAAAGGAGAAGTCTGTGGTGTTGTGGCAAATGGTGAAGTGATACCGTGTGAACAACTAATCTTAGCAATCGGTCACAGCGCTCGTGATACGATGCGTATGTTGATGAAACGAGGTGTTGCAGTAGAGCCAAAGGCATTTGCTGTAGGAGCCAGAATCGAACATCCACAACGCTTGATCAATGAAGCGCAATACAAAGCATATGCGAATCATCCTCGTTTAAAAGCGGCAGAATATCGTTTGACCTATCCGGCATCCAATGGGCGCGGGGTATATACTTTCTGCATGTGTCCGGGTGGATATGTCGTGCCAAGTGCCTCTATGGAAGGTGGCGTTGTGGTAAATGGCATGAGTGAGCATGCCCGTGATGGAGAAAATGCCAATAGTGCCTTGTTGGTACAAATACGTCCTGAGGATTATGGGAATGACCCGGAAAAAGCGATTCAATTTCAGGAAACATTAGAGAAAAAAGCATTTCAGGCAGGCGGATGTTCTTATAAGGCTCCAGCACAATTGGTTAAGGATTTTTTGGCACATCAAACTTCAAAAGGGTTTGGCAGTGTAGTACCAACCTATGCGTTAGGGGTAACACCGGCAAATCTGCATGCTATCTTGCCAAGCTATGTGTGTGAGGCGATGGAAGAAGCAATACAAGGATTAGATAAAAAATTGAAAGGCTTTGCCTATCAAGATGCTGTGCTGATTGGTGTGGAAACACGCAGCAGTTCTCCAATTCGCATGATAAGAAATAAAGAAGATTGTACCTCTATACAAATCAAAGGTATCTATCCTTGTGGTGAGGGAGCCGGTTATGCAGGAGGCATTGTATCGGCGGCGATTGATGGTTTGCGTTGCAGTGAGCAATTAATTGGAATGTATCATTATCGCCAAGAATAATAAATAATGCGATTAACTTGTACCATTCTTAATAAATGTTATGGGCATGGATACATACGATTATAAACTACTTAACAATCATAAAAAATGATGCTTATGCATACGCTTTACCATGAGGTGATGCATATGAGCAGACGTTGCCGCTATACGATTTATGGAATTTTGGCATGCTTAGGTATTTGTGTAATAGGTGTACTCGTTAAAATACTCTTTTTCAGTGGCTTATTCGTACCATTGTTAAAAGTGGATGGAGACAAAGAAATGAAGGTACAGGTACATGAATCATTTCGCGATCCCGGAGTGATAGCGAGCTATCGATTTCATGATTATAGTGATGAAGTAAAACGCACCTCGAATCTGAATACAGATAAATTAGGAACGTATACAATCGTCTATCATCTTGATAGTTATGATAAAAAAGTAAGTCGAACGGTACATGTTGTTGATACGAAAGCACCTACTATTACACTAAAACAAGGAAAGATGATCCGAGTGTTTGAGAATGGTACGTATCAAGAACCAGGCTTTCATGCACAGGATAATTATGATGGTGATCTAACCAAAAAGGTAACGGTTAAACATCATGTTAATATGAAAAAAACAGGTACCTATGACATTGTTTATCAAGTCAAAGACGCTAGTAACAATATTGCCAGTGTCACACGTAAAGTGCAGGTTTGTAAAGATCCTACAACGACCAAGCTGTATTATAATCATGATGATTACGACAATACTGCAGAAGAATGGTGGTTTAATAAAAGTAAGGAACATAAACGGACTACTGGCGCAAAACCGCAAAGCTTATTAGATAAATATGATGCTTATTATCAGGGGAAAGATGAAAAGGTTATTTATCTGACGTTTGATGAAGGGGGAAATGATATTACCTATATCAAACAAATTGCTGATGTCTTAAATAAAAACGACGTGAAAGCGACCTTTTTCTTGACGCGTAACTATATCAAGAATGAAGCCGATTTTATGCGCGATCTTGTGAAGCATGGTCATGTAATCGGCAATCATACTTGGCACCATTATGATATGACGACACTTGCCAACGCAAAAGATGTAGATGCTTTTGTTAAGGAAATTACAGAGACAGAAAAAACGTATATGGAAGTATGCGGAGTACCAATGAAAAAAGTCTTTCGTTTTCCGAAAGGCGGAGGCAGCGAACGTGCAATGAAAATGGTAAAGGATTTAGGTTATCGTACGTATTTTTGGAGTCACGCTTATTATGATTATGCCAGTGATGTAAGTGGAGAAGAAGCATTAAAGACAATGATGGATCATTATCATAATGGTGCTATCTATCTTTTGCATCCTAGCAATAAAGGAAACTATGAAGCCATGGATACCTTTATAAAGAATATGAAGAAGGAAGGCTATCGTTTTGCGACGGTGGATGAAATAAAATAATATATCATATTTTTTCTTATTAAGTTAGTAATCAATTCGTTTGATTCCTAGCTTTTTTTATTTGATCAGGTTATTTAGGAAAACATAGGAAAAGCAATCTATTATCAATCACATTGTATGAAAGAGTAAATATACTTAATGAATCATACATAAAATAACTATTTTTATTGACGATGAGAAATAAGCGTGCTAAACTTTTAAGTAGAAATAGGTATGATGTATTTGTGATTATTTAAAAGTTACCTGAAATCATTCATACAGATGCCATGAAAAATACTTTAACATCATATAAACATTTGAAAGGGTTGAGTAAAGTCATGCCACAGGGGAATAGGATGCATAAAAAAATCATTATGCTTTGAATGCGGAAACACTTGGTATTGGACAAGTTTATACATTAAAGGATGGTACACATTTAACCTATGGCAAATCACATACGTATGTGCTTGCTTCCTCTTTTTCTATCGAAGAGGTAACCTTAAAAGTAGCTGCCCTTGCTTTCACCAATACGGATCAATATCCATCGGTATATGATGGAAGAGAGTATTTTGGACAGTATGTTAAGACTATTGATAATAAAGATTATATCCTAATTGGGAATCAAAAACAGCTAAGAGCAATCGGTACGAATGCAAAAGTTACAGAACCAATTTGGGAAGTATATGAAGAAAAGGTTAAACCAGTATGATAACTTCTGAATGGCAGGTCAAAGAAGACAATGCGGATCATCCAATTCGTCTGTATTATCCAGGAGATGCAGATTTGATTAAGTTTGATGAGACGTTTGACTGGTCTAATAGAGAATTATATGCCGTAAAGAATGGAGAACATAAATTAGGTGATCGTCAAAATTTAGATGGAATTACGATTGCGGATGCAACAAAATGTTACAACTACTATGGTAGTAAACTAGATGTCAAGCAAAAATTAACCTATGATGCAACCAGTACTAACCCCATCAATATCGGAAAAGCTGGAGCAACCTATAGCAATACGGCGAATTATATTATTTTCCGTGATATTTATTTAACAGAGAATGGAACAGCTTCAGGAACAACGATTGTCTGGAAGCCAATTGAAAATTTCACTGGTACAAGATTGGACAAAAGGGCATGCTTGAAGACAGTAATGCAATCATTCATAATGTAGAGATCAATCAGACAGATGCTATTTATCAAAAAAGTGAAGATCAACTGCGACCAGACAAGATCGAACGTGTATTACAATCTGGTATCGGACATTTACCAGAAACTTCTTTGCCGGTGGGCGGGAAAACAAGTCATACGGTATTATCTGGACATCGGAAATTGCCTAGCGCAAAACTTTTTACCGATCTAGATAAAATGGAAAAAGGGGACGTATTTTACATCAAAGTTTTGCATCATACCCTTGCTTATCAGGTGGATCAGATACTAACTGTGAAACCAACACAAACCCAGGCGTTATCCATAGTAGAAGGAAAAGATTATGTAACTTTATTGACGTGTACGCCTTATGCGATAAATACACATCGCCTATTAGTGAGAGGAACAAGGATTCCTTATGAGGAAGCTGTTAAAATAGCTGATGAAATGGAATTAAAGGCTGAATTGCCATTCTATATTAAAGCATTAGGTGTTGCATGTATTGTATTAATTGGGGTATATATAAGTGTAAAGTGGTATGTACCAAAGAAAGGAAACGCATATGAAGAAAGGAAATAAACGATATAAAATCAGTATTGGTATTTTCTTCTGCAGTCTGCTTTTTATAATGCCTTTTGGTATTGCATACGCAAAGGAATATGGAAATGTCATTATCAAAGCAATCATACAAAAGGATGGTGATGATAGGCACGCATTACAAAATGTATCGTTTGCGATATACAAAGTTGCCGATTGGAAAGATTCAGAATGGACTCAAAGTGGTGATTTTCTGCATGTATCACTGAATTTAGATGATATGGATTCTTTGCATCAAAAACAAAATGCTCAAATGTTAGCCGATTATGTACATGAGCATGGTTTAAAAGGTATACAGAGTACAACTAATAGCCAAGGTGAAGCGGTTTTTACGAAGCAAGAAGCGGGGATGTATTTATTAGTACAAGAAAAGCAGGCAACTCTACAAGACAGTATTTATAGCAGTGCCCCATCGTTGTTTAGTGTTCCATTGCAGATGGATGGGAAAGAACAATGGGAAGTTGTGATAGAACCAAAATTTGAAAACAAAACTTTACCAATACAAGACGATGATTCTTCTGCCTCTCATCAAAAAGACCCCTCTTTCGCAACGGGGAATGATGCATCATCTTCTGCAAATAAAGATGTGCAGACGAAAGATATTACCAGGAGAATAGAGATCTTGAGCCTCTTCTTAGGCAGTGGAGGGCTATTGCTGCTCTATGGAAAGTATAGAAAAGCAAGTCAAAATTTATGAAGAAATTGTAAATAATTGACGGTTGACAAAAAAGATGAATTGCGATAAAGTAGGAAAGACAAAAAAATCATATAGAGGCAGCGATGCGTCAGAGTAGGAGTAGGAGCCGGCAGGCAGTGAAAACTTTGAAAGGTAATCATCGCCGAAGGTGATTTTCCGGCGGGGAAGTTATCTGGGGTTATCTGGAAATACCGATAACACTCCTTCATGTAAGATGAAGAGGAGCTATTGACACTCGAACTATGGAGTCGTGCAATAGCGCGACTTTTTTGTGTATTAAGAAAAGAGGTAAAAAAATGAAACTTAAGAAATTAGCAACAGCCGCATTGGCAATGACATTTGTGCTTTCCGGATGTGGAGGAAGCGAAGATGATGGAAAAAATGTATCTAGCGTAACTGGTAAAGAAAAGTTTGTAGTTGGTATGGAATGTAACTATGCGCCATTTAATTGGCAGAGCAATGAGCAGACAGATACCAGTGTAGCAATCGGTGGAGCCGGTTATTGTGATGGCTATGATGTACGTGTGGCACGTTATGTGGCAGAACAGTTGGATCGTGAAATCGAAGTTAAAAAAGTTAGCTGGGAAGGATTACAGCCAGCATTGAATTCAGGTGAGATTGATGCGGTGATTGCTGGGATGACAGCCGATGATAAACGCCGCGCAGGTATGGATTTTACTACGCCATATTATGAAAGTGAAATGGTTATGATCGTTCGTAAGAGTGATAAAAAGGTTGCAAAATACAATGATATTCAACAATTTAAGGGCAAAACCGTTATTGGTCAGAAGAGTACGAATTATGATACGGTCATTGATCAAATCAAAGGGGTAAAGCATGCAACACCAAAAGCGACTTATCCTGAAATGATCGTGGCTTTACAGAAAAAAGAAGTGGATGGTATTACAGCGGAACTTCCTGTAGCTGAAGGGGCAGTTGCGGCTAATAAGGATCTTACCATTGTACATTTCAAAAAAGGGAAGGGCTTTGACATTGATACAAGTGTTTCTATTGCTATGAAGAAAGGGACTAGTGATTCCCAGCTCTTTAAAGACGTTCAAAAAGCAGTTGATAATCTTTCTAAGAAAACGCGAGATGAATGGATGAAAGAAGCACGAAAAGCTCAGCCTAAGGCAGAATAAGGAGGAGTTTCTTACATGGTAATTGCTGCTGTTCCTGAAGGAATGCTGCCAAAAGCCTGGTGGATATTCCAAAACAATATACCATTATTATGGTATGGTATTAAGATTACGTTAATGTTGGCAGTATTGGGCACTTTCTTCGGTTTATTGATTGGTCTAGTGCTTGGTGGTGTCAGAGCCGTAAAAATAGAGCCGCGTGATCGTATGCCAATACGTATAGTAAAACGTATCTTGCATAGCATTGTGGCAGTATATGTATGGTTTTTTAGGGGTACGCCAATGATGGTACAGGCAATGTTTCTGTATTATGCATTGCGCCCTTATCTGGGATGGAGTGCTAATGTTGCTGGAGTCGTCATCATATCTGTAAACACGGGTGCTTACATGTCCGAAATCATACGAGCAGGGATTCAATCTATCGATAAGGGGCAAATTGAGGCTGCTCGAAGTCTTGGTATGACAAATACACAGACCATGACAGCCATCGTTTTACCACAAGCCATTCGCAACTCCTTCCCTTCTTTAGGCAATGAATTAATTGTTAATATCAAAGATAGTTCTATGCTGAATGTCATTGGCGTAATGGAATTGTTTTTCCAATCTAGTTCTGTAGCGGGAAGTATGATGCTGTTTACGGAAACCTTTCTATCTACCTGTGTTATTTATTTGCTATTGACGAGTGCTGCTACGCTATTGTTGACATGGATTGAAAAACGTCTGCATATGCCTAAGACTTCCTTTCCGACTAGTCAAAGCGTACCTAAGGCAGGTGATTTGGCATGAGTGATACTTTGTTAGAAATTCGTCATTTAAAAAAACATTTTGGTTCTTTGGAAGTGTTAAAGGATATTGATTTTCACTGTGATAGCAATGAGGTTATTACTATTATTGGTTCTAGCGGAAGTGGAAAATCAACGTTATTACGCTGTATCAATTTATTAGAAACACCGGATGCCGGTGAAATACTTTATCATGGTAAGGATATCTTAAAGGGTGAGTTGAATTTGAATGTTCATCGATCACATGTTGGTATGGTGTTTCAGTCATTTAATTTATTCAATAATAAAACGGTATTAGAAAACTGTATGCTAGGCCAGCTCAAGGTCTTGAAACGCAGTAAAGAAGAGGCGAAGGCAAAAGCGTTGGATAATCTGCGTAAGGTTGGTATGGAGATGTTTGCCAATGCCAGCAGTATGCAGCTATCTGGCGGTCAGAAGCAGCGTGTGGCAATTGCTCGCGCTTTGTGTATGGATCCTGAAATCCTATTGTTTGATGAGCCAACCAGTGCATTAGATCCGGAAATGGTAGGTGATGTTCTGGATGTCATGAAACAATTGGCTAAAGATGGTTTAACCATGATCGTCGTAACACACGAAATGGCATTTGCTCATGATATCAGTTCACGTGTCGTATTTATGGATCAAGGTGTTATTTGTGAGCAGGGAACACCGAGTGAGCTTTTTGAGCATCCACAAAATGAACGTACGAAAGCATTTTTAAAACGCTATCGATTACAAAAGCAATAAACAAAAAAAGATAATCCAAAGGGAGCACTTAGTTCCTTTTGTCATCATGAATCTGTAGGGAAAAAGCACAACCGTGTAATCTCCCTACTTTTTCTATGACAACTTCAGTTTCGAGATGTTTGTAAATAATACGCGATGTTCCATTGCATTTTCACCTTGTATTCGTTACTATTAAATAGATGATACATGGAGAAAATACGAGGTTAGGAATATGCACAACAAGGAACTTTATTTAGAGATGATGTGCAGTTTTTTTAGGAAGGCTGTGAATAGGAGTGAATATACAAGCTTGACGATGCAATACTAGGGTTGTTTTCATGAAGACACATATCATCATGCGTGGATACTCGCTTTTTTATGCAGTGTATTTGTACCAACAGCGCTTCTTTCTTCATTTGTTTGTAATTGGAAGAAGCGGATAAATTCAAGATGTGGGCATTGATGTTTTAAGTGCGATGTTCGGTTTGCAAATGCGCAAAAGGTATTTAGCTAAGAAACAGCATAAATAGCAGATAGGGAGATGAGTAAGGATGGATGTGCATACGATAGCACCAATTTTATTTCAAACAGTAAAAGCAGCCGGTGTTGTGGCAAGAAATTTACAGGCCAATATTCAAAACGAAGGGAAAACCATTGAACGTGAAGAACGAGAAAGTGATGCACATTTTGCAATGAGAGAAGCGAAAACTAAGGTGGATGAGTTAGTACAGGAGATGCTGTTACAAAGTGTGTATCCTTATCTTGGTCATATGGTAACTTTAGATGTGGAAGAGGATACACCCTCGTTGCGCTTATATCCAAAGCAGGATCATGCATATACCCTCATTATTGATCCAATTGATGGTACGTTGCCCTACATTCAGCAGGCGGATACCTATTCGATATGTGTGACTTTGCTGCAAGAACATGAGCCACTTATTGTAATTGTTTATTTTCCAGCACGTGATGTTTGCTATTCTTATGTTGAGGATGCTGGAACAATGTATTATGAACAGGCATCCTTAAAAACTTATGAACAGGGTGAAAAATTGACCTTTCCTTCGCAACCGCCAATGCCCAAATTACTGTTTAAGAATGCGCGGGTTCCTCAAGCGTTGGTAGAAAAAATGCAAGATGCGGGATATGAAGTGATCGATGATCAAGTGCATGGATGGAACTGTCCTGCTGCAATACTGGCTTGTATGCGTTATGAAGCTATGGCGTATTGTTGCGCAAAGCGCAATTTGCGAGATGTCATGCTAGCGATGATCATGGCTAAGATGCAGCATGGATATGCTTATGATTTTAAAGGAAATCCCATCCTTTGGAATACACATGGTCGACAAGCGGAAATCGTTGTCAGCGGCTACGATTTAACGGAATTCTTCAAGAAATTAGAGAGAAATTAAATTTAAAATATACAAAATGGAGAAAATTTACGCTTTTCTCTTTTTTTTATCGTATGACAGTATGGTAGGAGGTATGGCATGGAAAAGATACATATACAAAAACAAATTACACAGCAAATTAAGAAAGAAATGCTGTTTTTGCAACGATATGCAGAAGAATTGCGGCTGCATAGTGTCTTATATGAGGAAGATGGCAGGCATCTGCAAATTGAGGATGAGCTTGTGGATTATTTGCATTATACAAGAAGTGTCTTAGATTTACGAAATGACTGTAAACAGAGGAAAGAGCCAGTCTTAAAAGCAATGGAGCAACGGAATTTGCGACATCTGCAGAAACAAAGTCGTGATCATCATGCATATCAATTGCTTCAAACGATTTTACAATTACCCAAGCAAGAGAAAGATCTATTGTTAGATATGTATGTCCGCGGCTTAGATCGCAGAATCATCATGCTGCATCAAGGAGATATCGTAGAAAGCACATTATATCGTCGCTTGCAACGAGCGTATCAGCATGTATATGAACTTTTGCGCTATATGTAAGATAGTTATTTTTTCAAAGGTGACACTATGCAACTCTTAGGATTTCTTAAGGCTTTCTTACAAAGTTGTTAGCAGTCAATCTATTCCATATATGGAAAATATGATATAATACTTCTGTCAAAGCAGAAAAAGGTTAACTTTTTTTGTTTCTTGCGATAACAGGAGGGAATCAGATTGGATAAACGAATTGTCATTAATATGCTTTCCAATGCCGATAAAGTGGAAGGCCAGGGAGTAGGAAGTGCTTATCTGGAACAGGTGAAACTAGTCAGCGAAGGCGCAAGTGATCTGTTCGATGTTCGCATCAACAGTGTGAAAAAAGCAGATATCGTTCATTCTCATACGATAGAACCGCAGAATTATCTGCGTATGAAAAATAATAAAAATGCTAATGTATGTTATGTACATTTTTTACCTGATACCTTAGATGGCAGTATTCAATTGCCTAAGGCATTATTTCATGTATTCAAAAAATATGTTATAAGCTTCTATAAGACAGCCGATTATCTGATTGTTGTAAATCCGACGTTTATGAAAGAATTGGAAACTTATGATATACCTAAAGAAAAGATGGTATATATTCCCAATTATGTGTCCAAGGAAGACTTTTATGAAAAAAGTGAAGAAGAACGTTTCGCTATACGTAAGAAATATGGCATTGCAGAAGATGCTTTTGTCGTTATTGGCGTTGGTCAGGTACAGACTCGTAAAGGGGTGCTGGACTTTATTGAGGTTGCTAAAAAATTACCGCATATTCAATTCGTTTGGTGTGGTGGGTTCTCTTTTGGAAAGATTACCGATGGCTATGAAGAACTGAAAAAAGTCGTTGAAAATCCACCTGCAAATGTGAAATTTTTAGGCATCATTCCACGCAGTGAAATGAATGATATTTATAACATGAGCAATCTGTTATTCATGCCATCTTATAATGAATTGTTTCCTATGTCCATCTTGGAAGCAGTGAATTTAAAACGCCCATTAGTCTTACGTAATTTGGAATTATATGAGGATATTTTATTTCATAAATATCAATGTGGGGAATCCAATGAAGACTTTGTGATGTTGATTGACCGATTACAAAAGGATACGGCGTTTTATCAACAAAGCAGTGAGGATTCCGCTTATATCAGTCAGTATTATTCAAAAGAAAATGTCTTGCAGATCTGGAAGGACTTTTATACAAGGGTTTATCAAGAGCAAGAAAGTGGGGAACTGCTGAGAAGACGCAAAGAAGAAAAGAAAGCGAAAAAATAAGCAGTAATAACTGTCTGTTTTGCGCTTAAGGCATATCTTATATCTTTGTTGTTCATTATTTAAAAGATAGCGATATGCTGTTGATCGCATTTGTTGAGCGGTCTTAAAAGCGAGGGATTAAGATGAAAAATTCTGTAAAGAGTTATGTCCTGAATTTCCTGCTGATCATTGGGTTGACCGTTGTTGCCTTATGGTTTGCATTAAAGGATCATTATCAGGAGGTCATGACGCTGATCGGCGGTATGCACTGGTACTGGCTTGTGATCATTTTGCTGTGGGGAATTGCCTATGCCTGTGTGGTAGGCTGGATCTTAGCAGTATTTGCTAAAAGAAGTAAAAAAGATTATACCGTTTTACAAGGTATCGCAAATGGTTTTGTAGGTATCTTTTTCAGTGGTATCACACCTAGTGCAACCGGCGGACAATTTGCGCAAGCGTATATATTTAAGAAACAGGGGATTAAATTCAGTGATGGTGCCAGTATCTTATGGGCTGATTTTATTGTCTATCAAACAACGATGATGCTGTATGTTACCATTTTGTTTCTGGCACGTTTTTCGCATTTTATGGCAATCATCGGTCCATTGTTTTTTGGTATCTTATTGGGTTATCTTGTGAATGTATGTGTGATTGGTGTCTTGTGGACAATGGCGTTGTTTCCTCGATTATATGTGCGATTGTCACAAGGCTGTGTAAAGATTTTGGCAAAATTGCATATTGTAAAAAATAAAGAGAAGACATTAAGCAGCTGGACGGCACAGATGGAATCTTTCACTACAGAAATCAAAAAGATGCAGCATGAGAAAAAGATGATCTTACAGGCGGTTGTATTGAATATAGTACGAATGACGATACAATTTACATTGCCTTACTTTATCATGAAAGCAATGGGGGTTTCTGTAGGGGCAGATCGTTTTATTGATTGTCTAGCACTTTCCAGTTTTGTCTTAATGGCCAATGCCTTTATCCCCATACCCGGGGCGAGTGGAGGAACAGAATTGGTCTTTACGGCTTTATTTCAATCCGTAGTAAAACATGCAGCATTAGCAAGCGGCGTTATGATCCTATGGCGTTTTTCAACCTACCATGTTGTCATGCTGGTGGGGGCTGTCGTCTTCTTGTTCTTAAAACGGAAATATGATAGTGAAAAATGGATGAAAGAGGAAAAGGAGGTGGATGTATGCGAATAGGTTTATTCACCGATACATATACACCAGATATTAATGGAGTTGTATCCAGCATCGTTACTTTACAAAAAGAACTAGAAAAAAACGGTCATGATGTTTTTGTTATTACCAATCATAAAGCAGCTCGCATGAAAAAAGAAGGCAATGTACTGCGCCTGCCTGGATTAGAATTAAAATGGCTGTATGGGTATAAGTTGTCTACTCCATATCATTTTGCAGCACGTGATGAAGTGCGTAAAATGAATTTAGATGTAATACATGTGCATACGGAATTCGGTGTAGGTATGTTTGCTCGCATCGTGGCAAAATATTTGAATATTCCAGTCGTAACGACATATCACACCATGTATGAGGATTATACGCATTATATCAATCGTTTTGATATCGATGAAGTAGATAAGGTATCAAAAAAAGTGATATCAACCTTTTCAAGAGCGATATCAGATAGTGCACAGGCAGTTATATCACCAAGTGAGAAAACAAAAGAGACATTGCAGAAATATGGTGTTAAGACACCGATTTATGTGATTCCTACCGGCTTGAATTTTGAGAACTTTAATCGTGAATCCATTAACATGGAGAAGGTGAAGGAAATTCGGCATCAATATGGAATTGCCGATGATGATCATGTGATTACATTTGTTGGGCGCATTGCACCAGAAAAAAGTGTGGATATACCGATTGAAGGATTCCGTTATATAGATGATCCTAAAATTAAGCTGCTGATTGTTGGCGGTGGTCCACAGCTGGATGAATTGCAAGCGATGGTAAAAAAATACCATTTAGAAAACCATGTGATTTTCACTGATAAAAAGCCAAGAGAAGAAGTACCATATTATTATGCGTGTGCAGATTGCTTTGTGTCTGCATCCTTAACGGAAACACAAGGCATGACATATATCGAAGCGCTGGCTTGTGAATTACCGGTTTTTGCTCGATGGGATGATGTTTTAAAAGATCTTGTTGTCGAAAACGACAGTGGCTTTTTATTTGATACACCGCAGGAATTTGCTCGCAAGCTAATAGCATTCTTTGCTTTACCACAAGATGAACGTGATGCTTTCCGCAAGCGTGCAAAAGCAAAAATTGTAAAATACGATTCTAAGGTTTTTTATTCTAAGGTCATGTCAGTTTATTATCAGGCGATTGATGATTTTGAGGATGCATATGAAGTCGTAAAAATTAAGACATTAGATGATTATGTTCGCATTTATGTGGAAAACGATAAAGAAGATCAGCCAATTAAAATATTGATACGACTGGATGATTATTTCACCTATAAGATTCGTCTGCATACAATGTTGGATCGTTATACCGTAGCGGATTTCCAACATAAGGAAATTCGTTTAGAAGCTTATCGTGCTGCTATTCGCAAATTACGTATAAAGGATTATACACGCAAAGAAATGATGTTGTATTTTAATCGTCTGCCAGGCTTAGGGAAAGAAGATGTTGAAATATTGCTGAATGAATTAGAAGAAAAAGGCTATATCAATGATCAGCGTTATGTATTGGATCGCTTGGATAGCATGCAGTTTTCATTGACCGGGAAAGGGAAGATTCGACGTACCTTGTTAAATAAGGGAATTGATCCTGAGATCATTGATCAGGCGTTAAACAATTTTGATGATGTACAAGAAGCAGATAAGGCTCGTAAAATGGCTGAAAAATTAATGAATAGTGTGAAAGATAAGTCGGCTGCTATGAAAAAGCAAACGATCATTCAAAAGTTGATTCGTCAGGGCTTTGATGGTGATTTGGCAAGATCGAGCGCAGAAGAACTTGATTTTTCCGGTGTCGATGACAGCGAAGCATTAACGAAGACCATTCAAAAAGCGTTGCGTAATTATGCAAGGCGCTATCAGGGTGTTCAGTTGCGCAATAAGGTCATTGCATATTGTCTACAAAAGGGCTTTCGGCATGAAGATGTAATAGCAAAAATAGAAGAAATGGAGTGGCAAGATGAATAAAACATTAGCAGAGCTTGAAGATGGTTTTCGTGGGGAAATCACGGTATTGCTACTTCAGGTAAATAAAGGCGTCACAGCGAAGGGAGCACCCTATCTGTCCTTTCAATTACAAGATAAGACAGGCAGCATGGATGCGAAATATTGGAATGTTCCAGAGAACTTGTTATATGCTTATAAACCGGGAATGTTGGTTAAAGTGAGTGGTGATGTCTTATGTCATCAAAAACAGCTTCAGTTTCGTGTAAATCACATGGAAGAAGTAAATGATGAAGAATATGATATTTGGAACTTTGTGAAGAGTGGACCAATTGCGAAAGATGAATTACAAAAAGAAATTACGGCTTATGTAGCATCTATTCGAAATGAAGCCATTCATGCAATCACACAAGCGTTTATCACGGATTATGAAAAAGATTTTTATACATATCCGGCAGCTATGAAAAATCATCATGATTTTGTGAGTGGCTTGGCAACCCATGTGTTAGGCATGCTGCATATGGCGGATGCTTTATGCAAGCAATACACATTGTTGAATCGTGATCTGTTGATTGCCGGAGTGATCTTACATGATATCGGAAAACTGATTGAATTAAGCGGAGCGGTTGTGACGGATTATACCAAAGAAGGCAAATTGTTGGGACATATCAGTATTATGCAAAGCAAAGTGGAAGAAAAAGCAAAACAGCTTGGTTATACAGGGGAAGAGGTGCTGTTGCTGCGACATATGATCCTTGCTCATCATGGACAATACGCTTATGGATCTCCGGTGTTACCAATGATTCCAGAAGCGGAAATGCTGTACTTGCTGGATAATATGGATGCACGTATGCAGTCAATGGAAAAGGCATTGGCACCAATAGAGCCAGGAGGCTTTACTCCGCGCATCTTTGCGATGGAAAATCGCTTTCTTTATAAAAGTACATTAGGGAATAACTCAAAAAAATGAGTATTCCCTTTTTTTACTTAAATAAATGCATATATAAGTATTTCAGTAAAATATGAAAAAACAGTTTTCCCTATCTATTTCTTTGTTAATTTGGTATAATTATGCATGAAAGAGGTTGTATACCGCAGCAGAAAGGAAAGCATATGAAAATCTTGACATTGAGTATCATGATTGCCAATGAACTCAAAAACATGATAGAACAAGAGAATCTGAAAGAGGGAGATAAACTGCCTAGTGAACGAGATCTTTGTGAGAAATTAAATGTTCAGCGATTAACCCTTCGCAGTGGATTGCGGATTCTTTTACAAGAAGGAATCATAGTTTCAAAACAACGCAGCGGGTATTATGTCAACAAACCACGAGTAGAAAAGAATGTCTTCCATTTAGAATCGACCAGTGAAGCAATTTTTCAACAAGGTCTGAAAATGAAAATGAAATTATTACACTTGTCAAAAATGGAATTGAATAAATATTTATCTGCGCATATGCGTTTGCCTTTAGGAACTAAAGTATATGAACTTCAGCGTTTACGTTATGTAGATGATGAGCCGATTTCTTTGGAGACAACGTACATTCCTATTGAGATCGTACCTGATCTTGAACATTACGATTTACAAGAACAAGCATTGTATGTAATATTGGAAACTGCTTATGATATTCATATTGATCATAGTGAACAGGAAATTCTTGTCAGTACTGCTGATGATTTTGCGGCAATGTCGTTGCAGGTAGCAAAAGGTGAACAACTAGTGTTGCAACAGGGCTTGGCGTACGATACTAAAAATCGTCAGATTGAGTATACAGAAAGTCTGATGAAGATGGAACGCTTTGTTTATGTTAATTAGGAGGATGTGATGTATGGACTATCGGATGCCGCTTTATATGCAGTTGAAGGAAATCATCATGAAACGCATTGAGGATGGGGAATATCTTCCCGGGGAAAAGATTCCCAGTGAAAGAGAGATGGCAGATACTTATGGTGTAAACCGAATGACGGTAAAAAACGCTATTAATTCTTTGGTGGAAGCTAATATATTATATCGAATTCATGGTAAGGGAACATTTGTCGCGCAAAAGAAAACACAAAAGGTAACTTTTTATGATAATTTATCTGAATCCAGTCGAGGATTAGGTGCTGTTATTAAAGACAGTGGAATACCTTTGATGAATCAAATTTTGGAAAAGGGTGTCATATCTTCACGTGGCTATTTAGCCAATAAACTGCATATTTTAAAGAATGAAGATGTTTATGTATTGCATCGTTTACGTAATATCGGAACAGAATCCTTTGCTTTAGAGTACTGTTGTGTTCCTTATCATTTGTTTAAAGATATTGATACTTATAATTTTGAGCATGTGTCTTTATACGATTACATGGAGAGCAAAGGTCATCGACCGGTAGTATTTTCTCAGCGGCTGACGATTTTAAAAGCAGTGCAACCGGAAGCCCGATTGATGAAGATAGCGGAAGGTCATCCATTGTATTATTTTGAATACATTGGCAAAGATGCAAAAGGGAATGTAGTAGAATACACTGAAAGCTATGTCCGTTGTGATAAGGCAAAATTTACTTTTCGCGCAAAACGATAAGTCGGCAAAAAGCTGACTTTTTTCATTTCTGAAGATTATTCAACATACAAAAGCGAGAAGCTAAATTCAATGAGTATTGCCATGAAAATGAGGTCCTTTATAATCAACATGGACGCTGTATAATAGAAACCTAGAATGTCTTTTTTCTTATGCCCAATTTAACAGGGTTCATTTGACATAGCTAGGACTTTTTTTATGTTGAAATACTATGGTTTAGAATATGTGGTATATCGAAATATAGATGGACTCGCACGATATTTATTATAGTGGTATAAAAACTGTATAAACTGGTATATACATGAAACCTCATGAGCACAGGAACGATAGAATTTCATAAATTTTATCAAAAAATATGTATTTTTTTGATTTTTTTTAATAATTATCAGAAATGCGATAAATAAAGGCTTTTATTAAACAAATTTTCATAAAATTATCGATATTGATAGACAATAATTTACACTTGTGGTGAAAAAGTAAAAAGAAAACGCTTGCAAAAAGATTACAATACTGGTATATTAAAAACGTAAAGTGGATTAGCTGATAAACCACAGGGTGCACACTGCGACTACTTCAGCTTGGATCTCACTTTGAAAAACATTCCTTTCCAGTATAGCACAAATGATGAAAAAAAGAATTGGATGGGAAAGAAAAGCTGATAGGAAATCGAAGGAGAAAAAAACATGGAAAAAGAAAAAGTGATGTTACCGAAATTTAATGTAGAAACTTATCTGAAAGATGGCGATGCTGTCGTTGCGAAATTAAAAGAAGTAGAAGCGGTTGCGGATAAAGTACATGATAAGGGATATGAAAATATTTTCTTGTTAGGAATGGGTGGAACTTATGATGAATTAGAGCCAATTCAGTACATCATGAATAAATACTCAGAAGTAGAAGTGCATTTAGCCAATGCAGCAGAATTAAACGTCCTTGGCAACAAGCGTTTAAAGAAGGGTTCTGTTGTTATTACTGCCAGTGCTTCCGGTGATACCAAAGAAATCGTGGAAGCTGTCGAATGGATCGTGAAAGAAGGCATAGAAGTCGTTGCTTTCACCAAACCAGAAACACCACTTGGAAAACTTGCAACTACGATCATCACTGCTCCTGTAACAACCGGACAGTGTGAATATAGCTATCTGATGTTTGACGTCTTAGCACTGCGCTTATTAAATCGTCGTAATGAATTCCCAAAATATGAAACCTTTATTGCCCAAACGAAAAATATCTTCCATGACTTAGTAGATATTCGTGAAAAATTTGATGCAAAAGCCGATGAAATTGCAAAAGCCTATGCTTTAGAACCATATAGCATCTTCGTTGGCAGCGGCGCATTGTGGGGAGAAACCGTATTATTCTCCATGTGTATCTTAGAAGAAATGCAATGGGTACGCACAAGAGCAGTATCCAGTCCGGATTTCTTCCATGGAACATTAGAATTGGTAGATAAAGATGTACCGGTCTTCTTGTTCAAGGGTGAAGATGAGTGCCGTAAGCTGGATAACCGTGTAGAAGCGTTTGCCAAGAAATTCACGGATAAGCTGGTTGTCATCGATACCGCAGAATATGCGATTGATGGTTTAGATCCTGAATTCCGTATGATTGTTTCACCAATGATCTTAACCGCGTTAGTGACAGAACGTCTGGCAAGCTATTATGAAACTTATACCAAACACAATCTTGCTTATCGCCGTTACTACCGTCAATTTGAATATTAGAAGCAATGGAAAAAATTGATGCCGTAATCTTTGATATGGATGGTGTTCTGATTGATTCAGAACCCATCTATATGCATCATGTTCTTTCATTCTATGAACGTTTTGGCATTCATGTGCCATATGAAGAAGTCGTAAAATTGGCCGGCAGCAGCAATGAAGCCAGCTGGCAGATGATGGCATCGTGGTGGAAGGAGGCGATCGATCCTAAAGAGCTGGAACAGCTATACGAAACCATAATGCAGGGTGAAGAGGAAGTCGTGTTTGCGGATATTGTGAATCCATATGTGCGTTATATCTTACCAAGATTACGCGAAAGGGGCATAAAAACAGCGATTGCATCTTCATCACCAATGTCAGCAATTCATGCCATGATGCAGCAATGTCAATTATCGAATAGTTTTGATTTGGTAGTAACCGGCAGGGATTTTCCTTTCAGCAAACCAGATCCTGCCATCTATTTACATACGGTGAAACAGCTGAAAGTAGCGAAGGAACATTGTATCATTATCGAAGATTCCACGTATGGTATTGAAGCAGCTATACGTGCAGATATCAAAGTAGCAGCATTAAAAGATGAACGATTCCATTATGATCAAACAAAAGCAACGTATCTGGTACATGATCTATTGGAAGCCTATCATCTTATCTTGGAAGGAGAAGACTAGGATGAGCAAATTAGAACTTGCGGCTATGAATTGTCATCATCGTTTCTATCCACTGGAAGAATTCTTTGCCAGTGCTGCTTCAAATGGTTATAAAAAGGTTGAACTCTGGACAGGGCCACAACATTTCTATATGGATCATGAGCGTTATGATTCCATCGATAAACTAAAACAGTTGGAACAACGCTATCATCTGAAAATTATCGGAATCTGTCCGGAACAGACAAATCCTAAACCTAATAATATGGCCGCAAGAGAACAAGATATGCAGGATAGAGTATATCACTATTTCTGTAATGCGGTTGATGTGGCATGTGAACTGCAGGCACAACAAGTTGTCGTTACAAGCGGCTGGGCATTTCTAGATGAGCCAAAACAAGAAGCCTGGAAACGCAGTGTGACAATGCTGAAACGCATTGCCCAATATGCGCAAGCAAACGGCATGAAACTGGCAATTGAAGCTTTGCAGGAAAATGAATCTGTATTAGCAAACAGTGCCCAAGATCTTGCTCAACTGCTTGATGAAGTAGATGAACCAGCATTAAACATATGTCTGGATATGGGTGCAATGGCAAGAGCAAACGATACAATTCAAACATATTTTGAAACATTTCATGATAAAGTTATCCATTGCCACTTTGTGGATGTGAATGAAGAAATCACACATCTGGCATGGGGAGATGGAAAACGTGACATGCGATGTGATTTACAGGATTTCATGAAGTATGGATATCATGGCATCCTGTCCGTAGAATGTGTCAATCAGCGTTACTTCAAAGAGCCATTCACAGCCGATGCAGCATCTATGCGAATATTTGAAGAACACATAAAGGAGCTAACTATTAAGAAGTCAAGCATTTTTGAAAAAGATTGAAAAAGCATGACAAAAACAAGTGCTAGTAAAA